>CAYGXB010000194.1:0-6284 GCA_964353605.1 uncultured Bacteriovoracaceae bacterium | reverse complement strand
GTTCTTGTTGACCTCCATCAGCGATATCTCGATCTCCCCCCCCGACGGCATCGCATCCATGGCATTCTTGATAAGGTTTATCAGAACCTGCCTGAATTGTCCACGATCGATCAAGATCTTCGAGTTCATCCCCTTGCTAATCACACTGAGATCGATACTCCTTCTCTTCAGCTCGGGCAGCATCATGGCTTGCACGGATGAGGCTTCCACCTCGGGGTTGACGAGCTGTTTCTTGGGAACGGGCAGTCTGGCATAGGCGAGGTATTCGTCCGTAACATTAGTGAGCCGGTCGATCTCCTCCATGATGATCTTGAGGAGTTTCATCGCCTCGTGATCCTCGCCATGGCTTTCCTTGAGCTCATCGAGGAGGAGTTCGGAGTGGAGGAGGACGGAGGTAAGCGGGTTCCTGATCTCATGGGCCATGTGCGCGGAGATCTGTCCGACAGCCGCCAACTTTTCCGCCTGGATGAGCTTTTCCGTGAGGGCCTTCTTCTCTGTGATATCGACGCCGTACTGCACCACATATTCGACCTTGGCCAAAGCGCCAAATAGGGGGATGGCGCTGATATCAAAGTAGTAGGGCAAGCCCTGGATTTCGATATGCCGATCGTTGACCGTCTTGATCGTGGCGCTCTTCAGGCACTCTTCGACGATCTCCTTCGGGAAGAAGGTCTCCCTCGCAGGGAAGTCGTTGAAACAGTGTTTTCCGATCAAATCCTGTCTCCTCTTCCCATACAGTTCACAGTACTTCTGATTCACGTCCCTGATGATGAAGTCCGTATCGATCATGGCAAGATAGTGTGGCACGCCATCGAATATCGACTCGAGCCGCTTGTGGGCTACGAGAACCTCGTCCGCCCACCGGTTCCGCTCGTCCGCCTTTACCCGCTCCTTGTTGATCCTGAGCATGATGATGGTGGCGACGAGGACAAAGGCGATGCTCACCGACCCCAGGATCAGGGTGACGCGGAAGGTGTCGGACATGAGATAGACCACCTCACTGTAAGGCGAGGTCACAACGGTGACCCACCTCCGATTCAGGAAGTGCACCGAGGAGAAGGCTAGGAGCTTGCGCGTAAGGATGTTTGTCGGATGATGGGGGAAGACGATCTCGTACATGCCATCATTCTTGAGTTCCATTGCCCGCCGGACCTCATCCACCCCCTTGATCTTGATGCCCTGCTTACGCATCTCCATGATGACCTCATAGAGGTTCATGCCGAGCATCTTCGGGTTGGGGTGGTAGAGCAGCATCCCGGTCTCGTCCATGAGCCAGGCATAGCCGGTCTTGGAGGGCTTGATGGGCGCCACATAGTGCGCCGTGATGTTTTCGAGATCGATCGCACATCCAATGACGCCGTTGAACCGTCCACCTTCACCGATCAGGGGAAAGGCGATGACGAACGATTCGAACCTGCCCGGGATGTCCTTGTACTTCTCGCCGCCGACCATGATGATGTCCGAGACATAAGGGACCCGCATTTCCCGGGCGACCTGAAAATACGTCCGGAAACTGAAATCCTTCCCTTCCAAACCGGGCAGGACATCCTCCGGGTAGTGGTATTTCATGATCCCCGCGGCGTCCTCCCAGAAGAGGAAGATGACCTTGCTCTTGAGCGGATTGTAGGCATTTTTCAGCGCTACCTTAATTTCATCGCGCTTCCCGTTCGCTACCGGTTCGATATGGGTGCTGAGGTTGAGGACATTGATGATATCGTTCATGTACTGCTGGATACTCATCGCCGTCTGTTCAGCGAGGAGGGCCTGCTCACGGTTGAACTGGGCGGCCATCTCCCGCTCGACGATGCTGTAGGAGTACAGGGCAAAGAGCACAACAAATCCGAGGACAATGAAGGAGCCCATCCAGATGATGACCCCCCAGCGGATATCCTTATACAGACGTTTCAGCATGCACTCCGCCTCTCACCTATCCGAGATAGGCGTCCTCCCGTATCTCCTGCGGGATTTCGCGTACCCGCATCTTCACATCCTCCTCGTCGATGGCAAAGAGCGGACTAATCTCCACCTTGACCCCAGAGCTGATTTTGATACCCGCGGCTTCAAGCCATGACCTGTGTAGATCAACCTGCATGGCCATGGAGCTCTCCAGGGAATCCTCGCCGGTTGAGTTTTTGACCGGGGCGAACTCTTCCTCCCGCTTCACCTCCAGGGTGACCGAGGTTTGGCTCATGGGCAGCGCGTCAAAGATGAAGGTCTCGAACTTGATCCCCTCTATCTCGACCGGGTTGCCGTGCTCATCGAGGGTAGGGATCTTCTTGATGGCCTTATGGTAAGGAAGGCTCAACCCTAAAGCCGTGAGGGCAGCGACGAAATCCACCCGGAGCATGTGGATGGCTATGGACCCGGCCCAGTAGACCATCTTACCCTGCGCATCAGTGGCGCACTTCATGTCCTTCGACATGTCGCTGTATTCGATGACGGTTGTCTTGTTGTTCACCTTGGCGATAACCCCGACCTTCTCATCGCAGTCCCGTTTCCTGAGGATCTTCGAGGACATCTGGGCCCCTTGCTTGTTGTGCAGGCCGATAAAGAGCGGATCGCAGATCTTGATGAGGGGGTTGTCCACCTGGAAATAGAAGATCTCTTGGACGCCCTTTTCCTGCATGATATCGAGACAGCCGTTCTTCTGCAAAGCGGAGAGGGTCCCGCCATGGCCATCAGGGTTCATGAAGAGGGCCCCGTCTCTCCCCAAAATAAATTTTCCATCTTGCGTAAGCGACGGGAGCATCCCCTGGGCGAAGAAAAAGACTTCATCCTGAGCGAGTCCAAAATAATCATGCTCCGCAAAGAACGTCTTTGTCTCAGCGTCGTTTACCCGCGAGGTCATGATGAAGAACGGTATCCTCCCCCCAAACTTCTTCTGCAGGGCCAGTATCTTTTGTGCATGGAGGCATAAAAGGCTTTTGCCCCTGACCGGGCTCACCTTGACCACGCCTTTGGGTCCGGGAATACCGAGCCGGGATCCTTGTCCACCCGCGACCACGACCACCGCCACACTGCCTTCCCGCAGCAGGCACTGCCCATGGCGGACAAAGTCAACAGCCTCTTCCGTCTTGGCAAAGCTATAGGGAATGATCCCGACCGGTTCGATCGTACCAGCAGGCGGTACGAAGAGATTCTCGCCCTTCAAGAGCCTCTGAACGAGGGGATAGTCGAGAGCAGCGAGGTCATGCTCGATCTCAGCTGGAGATACAAAGCTAGCCCTTTTTTCCAGAAGATCGGCGATACGATGCTGCTCTATCTCTCTTAGCCTTTTGGCGAGCATCCATAACCTCCTTCACCCTTTTCTCGAATCCCTCGCTCTTCGGGGTATAGAGGATCTCCCCGCTAAGCCCCTCGGGCATGTACTCCAGGTCGAGTGCCCCGCCTGGATCATCATGGGCATAGACATACCCCTTGGAATAGCCCAGTTCCCACATGAGATTGGTCGGGGCATTACGGAGACTCAAGGGGGCCGGCGGTGTGCCCGTCTGTTTGATGAGCTTCTTCACCTTCTTTTCGCCGATATACAGGGCATTGCTCTTCGGTGCGCAGGCGAGGTACACCGCGGCCTGGTACAGGGCGAGGTCCCCCTCCGGCATCCCGAGTGTCGTAAAGGCATCCTTGACGGACAGGACCATGCGCAGGGCGTTCGGTTCCGCCATACCAACGTCCTCGGAAGCAATGCGGATCATGCGCCGGATGATGTACAGCCTGTCCTCCCCGGCCTCCATCATTCTGCCGAGCCAGTATATGCTCGCGTCCACATCGCCAGCCCGCACGCACTTGTGGAAGGCACTGATGAGGTCATAATGGTAGTCACCCATCCGGTCATGGTAGAGCGGCCTGTCCAGGATATCTTTCAGATCTTCCTTGGCGATATACACCTTCTCAGCCTTGGTCATGATGAACTCGAGGAGGTTCAGGGCCGCCCGCGCATCGCCGTCGGCAGCCCGGGCGATGGCATCCACGCATTCATCGGCGATAATCTTGCCGAGCTTTTTCAGGATCTCATCCTGCAAGGCCTTTCGCAGGATCACCGCTATCTCTTCGGGGGAGAGCGACCGTAGTACGATCACCCGCATGCGGGAGAGGAGCGGTGCAATGACCGAGAAGGATGGGTTCTCGGTTGTAGCCCCGATGAGGATGATCCTCCCGTTCTCCACATGGGGCAGGAGCGCATCCTGCTGGGCTTTGTTGAAACGATGGATCTCGTCGATGAAGACGATGGGGTTCGTATCTGTCTCCTCGGCGAGGTTCGTCACCCGCCTGACCTCCTGGATCCCGCTTGTGACCGCGCTCAAGGAGAAGTATGCATCTGGGTTGCGGTTATGGATGATCGTGGCGATCGTCGTCTTGCCGCTGCCCGGGGGCCCCCAGAGAATGGCGGAGGTCCTGTTGCCAGCGAAGAAGTCCTCGATGTAGGTCTTGGCCGCCTCCTGGCCGATGAGGTCATCGACGTGTGTCGGTCTGACCCTGTAAGCAAGGGGCGTGACGTGCCTTTTCATAGAGTTTACTATACCACAAAAAATTTTTGAAAAAAATTTTATAAAAGTGTTAAATATTTTAAAGGCCGTGACGAAATAACAAAATAGGTTCTTCAAGGTTTATTCCCCGTAGAACCTCCTCATATGTTGCAGGTCGCCAACGACCTGCTTTTTTTTCCCTTCATCCCTCCACCACCCCCCGATCCCCCCTCGAGGGGCGTCAAGGATCATCTCTGTTTGGCCGCTCATTGCGATTGGAAGTGAAGCGGCCAAACCGAGAGGATGACATTGACTGGCTAGATATCCACGGGGTTGTACTTGGTGGGTATTCCCCATGTTGATGTTTTACACTATCTGGATACTGTGCTATAGCGATGCGAAGGATATAACTTTGAAATCCTTGAATGGGGGTATAATCATGAGGAAAACAGTATTAATGGTCTGTGCGCTCCTGTTACTTCCCGGTTTATCCCATGCTGCAGGGTATGTGATCGGGACCTACGGATTCGGGGGAAAGATGGATGGATCGAGCTGGGGTGTTGAGCTCGGAGGCGTGTTCCTCTCTGATCTCCATCCTAACGGAGATGCCCTGAGCGCCGGCATAGGCTTTAGCGTCGGGAATACTGACGACAATCCCCCCTCTGCATCTGTCCCCCCTGCAGGGCCCCCGATAAAGAAGTATAATGACGGTAACGAATACGAAGGGTATGTCAATTTCGGGGTGGAATTGATGCGGTCTCTCTTCGGATCCATAGGGATCGGGTATTCGAGCCAAAAGGTGCTCTCCATCGGCCAGTCAGGCGGAGCCAACTATGAAACCAGGGACGAGACAGAGAAGTATGTGACCGGCATGTTCGGTCTCCGCTATATCATCGAAGGCTTTTCCATGGGGATCGGATTCCATACCCGGCGTGGGGTCATGCTGAATCTCGGTGTAGCCTTCTGAGCAAAGGGAGGGACTTGCCATGAATAGACCCTTTCTTGTGTGCATCATTGTTTACGGTTTGATGCTCATCCTGACAGCGCCGTTGTATGCCAAGATCCCGACCATAGCCGTACCCAGGTTTACGGTCTGGACGATCGAGCACCAGGGCAAGGTCACGGCAAAATCTTACACAGGGATGTCGCCTCTGGGCGTAACCGAGTACAAGAAAATCGAGGTGGAAAAACTGGAGAGCATCCTCAAAGAGATCGAGATGCCCGTGCTCACTGATATCTTCATCCGCCACCTCGTGCGCAGCTCCAAGTTCACCGTGCTCGAGCGGGCGAAGGTAGATAAGCTCCTGGGCGAGATCAGGATGGGCGAGGATGGCCTCATCGACCAGGACAAGATCATCAAGAAGGGGAAGATGCTCGGGGCTGATTATCTCGTCATCGGTGGCGTTGTGCACGCGGATGCCGGAGTCGGGTACAAGCAGGTCCCCTATACCGAGCAGTACTACCGGATAGAGGAGGGTATCATTCGGGTAGACCTGCGGGTCATCAAGACCGCAAGTGGAGAGATCCTGACCGCTCAGCAGGGTGAAGGGAGGTGTTCAACAAGACCATGGTCGGCTCGATGAGCATTAATCCGGTTTCCAATGACTTCCAGCATGATCTCCAGGAGGCCTTGGCCACGGATCTCACTGCCAAGATCGTGGATGTCTTCTACCCCTTCAAGGTGGTTCTGGTAAAAGGCAAGACCATCATGGCCAACAGGGGACAGAACTTCGACATCATGCCGGGGACTGCATATAATATCATGCGCCGCGGCGCCCCAATTAAGGACCCCGACACTGGGACCGTTCTCGGCCGCGA
>CAYGXB010000193.1:0-6297 GCA_964353605.1 uncultured Bacteriovoracaceae bacterium | reverse complement strand
GAGTTGCTCAAAGAACCGGATGAATTCATGACCACAACGGGAAAGATCCTAAAGGGGATAAGGGAAAACCCGAAGCGATGCTTCACCGTAATTATCGTCGTGGTGCTAGTTCTTGGGGGGGGGCTGGGGTTCTACTATTGGAGGACCAGCCGGGAGCAGGCCGCCATGACTGCGTATATCAAGGCCGGCTCGGATGTAAAACTTAATGCCGACATCGCGAGGAAATATACGGATACCAAGGCGGGAAAACTTTCCAAGCTCCGGCTTGCTGGTTTTTCCTATGCAAAAGGTGATAATGCCGAGGCGATCAAGACTGCCAACGAGTTTATCGACAGTTGGGGTTCCGAGGACGTACTTTTCTATGAGTCTATGATGATTATGGCCATGGGATACATGGGTCAGAAAGATATGGCTAAGGCCATAGACGTCCTGGACAAATGCATAAAGGGGGCGCCTGAGGTCTTACGGGATCAGGCTATGTTCTTCAAGGCCGTGGCCTTGAAATCTATGGGAAAAAAGCAAGACGCAATGAAGATTCTGCAGGGTATGGTGCAGGAGCAGCCCCAGAGCACCGAGGGGAAAAAAGGTGCTCCAGATGAAAACAAGGGGATTACTTCCGCATACCGCGACCTTGCTAAGATCACCCTTTCCGATATGACCACGGAGACAGGAGCAGGGACAGATGCAAAATAAGAGTATTGGGAACGGCTTTTTAAAGACCGCAGCCCTTTGGGTGGTCATTATCCTTATCATGTTCATGCTTTACCATCTCTTCAATCAGCCCAAGGCTAAGGTCGCAAAGTACGCGTACAGCGACTTCATCCATGTTCTGGATAAGGGTCAGGTGAAGGAGGTCAAGATACAGGGTCAGAATATCGAGGGTATCCTCATTAACAATACGAGTTTCGAGACCTTCGCCCCTGAAGATCCACAGCTCATTGACCGTCTCATGGAGAAGAATGTGCGGGTGTCAGCCCAGGCCAAGTCCTCTGATCCATGGTATATGTCGGTGCTCATATCTTGGATCCCGATGCTCCTCCTCGTCGGAGTGTGGATCCTCTTCATGCGCCAGATGCAATCCGGCGGGAGCAAGGCCATGAGCTTCGGAAGGAGCAAGGCGCGGCTCATGACGCAGGACAAAATGAAGGTGACCTTCGCCGATGTGGCGGGTGTCGATGAGGCGAAGGAAGAACTCCAGGAGATTATCGAATTACTCAAGGATCCAAAGCGGTTCACCACCCTTGGCGGAAGGATCCCCAAGGGCGTGATTCTCCTCGGCCCCCCGGGCACGGGCAAGACGCTGCTTGCCAAGGCTGTGGCAGGAGAAGCGGGTGTTCCCTTCTTCAGCATGTCTGGTTCCGACTTCGTCGAGATGTTCGTCGGCGTCGGGGCCTCCCGGGTGCGGGATCTCTTCGCTCAGGGGAAACAAAATGCCCCCTGTATCATCTTCATCGATGAGATCGATGCCGTAGGCCGACACCGTGGGGCAGGCCTCGGCGGCGGGCATGACGAGCGGGAGCAGACCCTGAATCAGCTCCTGGTAGAGATGGACGGGTTCGAGTCGAATGAGGGCGTGATCCTCATGGCCGCAACGAACCGGCCGGATGTCCTCGATCCAGCACTCATGCGGCCGGGGCGGTTCGACCGTCAGGTCGTGGTGGCGAGCCCCGATGTGAGAGGCAGGGAAGGGATCCTCAAAGTCCATACCCGCAAGATCCCGCTCGCCGAAGAGGTAGACATTCTTACCCTCGCCAAGGCAACCCCGGGATTCTCCGGAGCAGATCTCGCGAATCTCGTGAACGAGGCGGCCCTCCTGGCGGCGCGCCAGAGGAAGTCCAAGGTGACCATGGAAGATCTCGAGATGGCCAAGGACAAGGTCCTCATGGGTGTCGAACGCAAGAGCCTCGTTATCTCTGAGGAGGAAAAGCGGAGCACGGCCTATCATGAGTCGGGTCATGCGCTCTTAGCCAAGATGCTGCCGAATGCCGACCCCGTCTACAAGGTGAGCATTATCCCGAGAGGCAGGGCGCTGGGTATCACCCAGCAGCTCCCCATCGACGACCGGCATACCTACAAGAAAGAATACCTCCTTGACACGATCACCGTCCTCATGGGCGGAAGGGTCAGCGAGGAGCTGGTCTTGGGCCATCTCACCACCGGTGCCGGGAACGATATCGAGCGCGCCACCGACATGGCGCGACACATGGTCACGGAATGGGGCATGAGCTCGCTGGGGCCATTGAGCTTCGGCAAGGTGGAACAGGAGATGTTCCTCGGCCGGGAGATCGCCAAGAGGGTTGACTACAGCCAGGAAACAGCCCAGAAGATCGATGAAGAGGTGAAGCATATCGTCCTGGACTGCTATCAGAGGGCCAAGGAGGTCATCGAGGCAAACCAGGACAAGCTCCACAAGATTGCGGATAGACTCTTAGAGAAGGAGGTCATTGATGGCAGTGAGATCGACGCCGTCCTCCGGGAGGTCCCTGCCTAGGGCGCGGCTGCTGACGCATCCCGACGCTCAATGCCTCCTGGCCTGCGGAGTGGACCCGGCATCGCTCCCGATCCTGGAGCCGAAGCTACAGCACAAGGTGCTCCTGCTCGAAGGGGTAAAGATTTTCGCCGCGAACATCCTCAAGCAGACCATGCTTTCCTTGGGTGGAGATGTAGCCGTACACCGGGGGGTGATCTCGGGCAAGGTGGAATACTCTGATTGCGTAATCATGGGGGATCTCAGGCATTACCGGAGGCTTATCGAAAAGCTCCACAGGCAGCCGAGCATGGCCCACCTAGCAGAGATGATCGCCCACCAGGTCTTCGCAGACAAGGGTTCCCTCGAATTAAGACTGCGTGGTCAGGTTTACCGCTGGGAGACCCTCCCGGTCGTCATGGGCATCCTCAATGTGACGCCCGATTCCTTCTCGGACGGTGGTTCTTTTCTCGATCCTAATCAGGCCCTTGACCATGCGTACGCTATGCTGGACCAGGGGGCGGAGATTATAGACATCGGCGGAGAATCCACACGACCCGGGTCCTGTCCGATAGATGCCGAGATCGAACTTAAGCGGATTATCCCCATTGTCGAAAGGCTCGCCTCGATGATGAATATCCCCATCAGCGTGGATACCCAGAAGGCGATGGTTGCCCGCCATGTCCTCGATGCCGGTGCGTCCATGATCAATGATGTGAGTGCGCTTACCAGTGACCCGGATATGATCGCCGCTGTACGCGAAAGCGGGGCGGGGGTGGTGATCATGCATATGCGGGGGATCCCGGAGATAATGCAGGACAATACTGCGTATGCAGATATTGTACGTGCAATCTATGAGTTTCTGGCTGAGCGGGTGGATACCTGCCTGGAGAACGGTATTGAACTGTCGAGCATCGTAGTCGATCCTGGTATCGGCTTCGGCAAGGACCTATCGGGCAACCTCTCCCTGCTCAGGCATGTTGCGGCATTCCGATCCTTGGCCGTGCCGGTAATGCTCGGATATTCGCGAAAGTCATTCATTGGAGGGATCCTGAATGTAGAGGTGGACCAGAGGGAGGAAGGCACCGACGCGGTGACTGCCTGGGCCACCCTCAATGGCGTAGATATCGTCAGAGTGCACGATGTACTCCATGCCACGCGCATACGGAAGGTGCTCAAGACCATAGCGACAAGTTCATAATCGGTAATAAATCAGGTCCAGAGGTACATACAGAAAAGGGAAAGTGTACAATCAAATGCCAGGGAATCAGATGGATAATGATAATCGTAATAGGTTGGGTTTCCTCTTTGTGCCTTTGTTCCAATTTACCTTATATTTCAAGACGCAATGAAGGGTTGCTATGATTGCAGGCATCGGTATTGACATCGTCGATATTGAAAGGATACGCGTTCTCCATCAGCGGCATGGAGAACGATTTCTGCACCGGGTTTTCTCCCCGGGGGAGGTGGCATACTGCATGCAGAGGATTGACCCCTCCGCCTGTCTTGCCGCACGGTTTGCAGCCAAGGAGGCTTTTTTGAAAGCGATCGGTATCGGCAAATCCCGAGGCTTGAACTTTCATGAGGTTAAGGTGGGAGGTGCGGGGCGCCCACAGATTGAACTTTCCGGGAAGGCGAAAGATCTCGTAGAAGAAATAGGTATCAAGGGGATTCATGTAAGTCTTTCGCATGAAAGGGACCATGCCATAGCCATGGTGATTGTGGAGGTTTTGCCGTGAAGTGTCTGTATGCGGAAGAGATGCGGAGGGCGGACCAGGCGGCCATTGATATGGGCATCTCTGCCATTGTGCTCATGGAGAATGCCGGCCGTGCTGTCTTCGAACAGATCAGGAAGCGCTGGTCGAGAGGGAGTATCGAGCGGATCATCATGCTCGCCGGCAAGGGGAATAATGGGGGAGACGGGTTTGTCGTGGCGCGGCATCTCTGGAACTCAGGTTATGATGTGAGCGTCTACCTCCTCGGCAGGACGTCGGATGTCAGGGACCATGCCCTCACCAACCTCAATGTGCTCATCAATATGGGCGTCCCCATCTCGATGATTCTGGATGAAAGTGATCTTGAAGTACTGAAGAAAGAGATCGCCTCGCGCAGATCATACCTCTGTGTCGATGCCATTTTCGGCACTGGACTTACTAAGGAGGTGCAGGGCATCTACCGGCAGGTAATCGAGTGCATGAACGACAGCACCATGCCGGTAGTAGCCATTGACATCCCTTCCGGTCTTGATGCCGATACAGGCTTTCCCCTTGGTATAGCAGTCAGGGCAACGCTCACCGTGACCTTTGCCTATCCGAAGGTGGGCTGTGTTCTCGCCTCGGGCATGCAGTACGTCGGGGAGCTTGTGGTTGCCGACATTTCTATTCCCAAGGCGATTGAGCAGGACATGTGGAAGGTATCCCTCCTCGATGTGTCCATACTGGAGCATGTACCGGTGCGCCCCCCTGAAGCGCATAAGGGGGATTTCGGCCGGGTAGCGATTTTCGCAGGTTCACCCGGATTTACCGGAGCGGCCTGTTTGGCAAGCCAGGCTGCCTTACGGACCGGAGCAGGGCTCGTCACCCTCGGCATTCCCTCCGATTTAAACCCCATCATGGAGGTCAAGCTCACTGAGGTCATGACGTGGCCTTTGGGGGAAAGGGGTTGCCAGATCTTTCACCCCGCTATGATCGAAGAGGCCCTGCGTCTCACTGAACGTTCCGATGCCCTTATCATGGGGCCGGGAATCGGCACTTCCCCGGAGACCACGGAGTTCGTGCTGGCGATAATCGGGGGATGTACGTGCCCCCTCGTGCTCGATGCCGATGCCCTCAATATCCTGTCCCAACTGGGTGTGCGGCTCACGGTTCCGGCTGTCATGACGCCTCACCCTGGTGAGATGTCCAGATTGTTGGGCACGTCTATCGGAGAGATAGAACGGGACAGGATAGGTACGGCACGGCAATGCGCAACGGAGTATAACGCCGTGGTGGTTCTGAAAGGCTTCAGGACCGTTATCGCCTCCCCGGAAGGGGATATAGCCATAAATCCCACAGGTTCTAACAGCATGGCATCGGGCGGCATGGGTGATATCCTTGCGGGGATCCTTGGAACATTCTTGGCCCAGGGCCTTCCACCGCTGGATACGGCCTGCCTCGGGGTATATCTGCATGGCCTGGCCTCAGACCGGGTAGCAAAGACCAAAGCGCGGGGCCAGATAGCCTCCGACCTCCTCGAGGAGATTCCGCACCTCATAAGGGAATACGGTGACCTTCGAGTATATCAGTAGAAACCCCCAGGACACCTTGAATCTTGGAGCTAGACTCGGTGCCTGCCTCCAAGGGGGCGAGATCATCCTCTTGAGGGGCGACCTCGGCGCAGGCAAAACGCTCCTGACCAAGGGCATAGCCTCAGGACTTCAAGGGGAGGATCCAGTGGTCAGCCCGAGCTTTCCCCTCATGAATATCTACAAGGCGAGGCTTGACATTGTCCATGTAGATCTCTATAGGCTAGACTCTGATGAAATATGGGGGCTCGGGCTTGAGGACTTCATGGACAAGGAACATGTCATCGTGGTAGAATGGGCGGATGTTGCACGGTCCTATTTTAAGGGGCCGATCATTGATGTGCGCATTGAATACCTCAATGAGCATACACGCAAGATATCCCTAGAAGGACCAGTGCCGGGTGAAAAACTGAACAGCACGAAGACAAGGTTCTGATTGAAGGGGTGCATATGGCGATCGTGGTACAAAAGTATGGCGGGACCTCAGTGGGGAGCATTGAGAGGATCAGGAATGTGGCCTCCAAGGTGGCGAGATATTATCGGGAAG
>CAYGXB010000192.1:0-6353 GCA_964353605.1 uncultured Bacteriovoracaceae bacterium | reverse complement strand
AGTGAAGATCATGTTGGATACGCCTGTTCAGGCAAACGCACAGCCCTTCGGTGACGGAAGCGCCAGTCAGAAGATAGCCCGGTTCGTCAAGGAGGTCTTGTAAAGCTTTCCCTTAAGGAGGTTTCGTATGAAGATCTTAAGGGGCAGCATCAACCCGAAAGAGATTCTCGCCCAGGCCTGTAGGTGTGCAGCAAAGGGAGAGAAGGACAGGGCCTTGGATCTCTTTCAATCCAGCGTACAGACCTATCTGGATATGGGACTCCCCTTGAAGGCACTCGCCGCCGCCAAGGCTGCTAGGACCGCCCTAGGAGCCAGCCCGAAAGTTCAGGGGTTTCTGATACGACTCTATACATTGATCGGCCGCACCGGTGATGCCCTGCAGGAATACCATACAGGCTCCACCCTCATACGGAAGGATATAATCCCCCTGCTCAGGGGTCTCTCCCCGGAAGAAATCCTCGACTTCCTCGATATCATGGAGATCCTTTACGTGGCCAATGGCGACTTTGTGCTCCGGCAGGGGGAAACAGGTGAGGACCTCTATATCGTCATCTCGGGGAACTTCGAGGTCCTGCGCGATGCCGAACACCTTTCCGTTATAAAACCGGGCGATATCTTTGGTGAGATCGGTTTCTTCCACCACGCCAGGCGCTCGGCATCGGTCAAAGCCGTGGATGATGCCACAATCATTCGCATCCCTTCCGAGTCCCTTCGGTCACTGTGCCGGAAATATCCGGGTGTGGCGCATGCCCTTGAAAAATTGTACACCTGGCGCGTCATCAAGAAGGCGAGCGAGGACATCCACGTGGATGCCACCGATCTCGGCGACATCGCCGAAGCGCACTTCACCAGGGGCGAAGAGATACCCCGGCTCGAAGGCATCACCATCGTGAAGCATGGCTTCATCGAGGTCAACTATGGGGATGAAGGCCCCCCCAGGAAACGGTTCTTCGGCCCAGGGATGGTCTTAGAAAATGTTGGTGGCTCGGCAAAGGCGAATACGGATGTTGACATCATCCACGCTACACCGGATATCACAGGACGCCCGCGATACAGGCCATGACAATCCCGGCCGCCACGGCTACATTGAGCGATTCCGTCGGCCCCTGCATGGGGATGAAAACCGTTGCGTGGGACATGGCGAGGAGATCCTCGCTGATCCCGCTCCCCTCCTGGCCGAAGCAGACAGCAATTCGGCCTTGCAACATATCCTTTCGGAGTGGGGTCCGGCCGTGAAGGACAAGGCTCACTATCCTGTGGTCAAGAGTCTTGAGATCTTTTACTTCTGCGGCGGCTATATTCACTCCCAGGAATGAGCCCATGGACGCCCTCACCGCCTTCTCGGAAAAGGGGGAGGCGGTCCGGGCGGTGACAATCACCCCCTTGATTCCGAAGGCCTCGGCGGTCCGGATTATGGTGCCCACATTGCCTGGATCCTGGAGGCCGTCGAGGACGATGATCTTTTCCTGTTGCGCCACATCCTCGAGCGGTACATAGGGCCTGTCAATAAAGACGAGTATCCCCTGGGTTGTTTTGGTCTCGCTCAGATAATGAAAGAGGCCCTCGGAAACCACCATATGAGGGAAAGACGGTCGTCCGTTACCAGCGATATATTCTGGCGTCACCGCCGCCATCCGGGGCAAAAGCCCTCTCGAGAGGGCATCCTCAATCAGCCGTTTGCCTTCCAGGAACAGGAAGGTCTTGTCGTCCTTGGCCTTGAGGAGTTCCCTAAATCTCTGGTTGTGCCGGCTGACAACGATATGCATGCATAAAGCTTACGACTTTTTGAGGAAGGGAGCTAAGATATCGATAGGCAGCGGGACGATGATGTTGGTCGTATGCTCGGAGGAGATTTCCGTAATGGTCTGAAGGTAGCGGAGCTGGAGCGCAGTCGGCTCCTGGGCGATAATCTTGGCGGCTTCGTAGAGCATTTTGGATGCCTGAAACTCGCCCTCGGCATGGATGACCTTGGCGCGTCTTTCCCTCTCCGCCTCGGCCTGTTTGGCCATTGCCCGCTGCATATCCTCGGGGAGATCGATATGCTTGAGTTCGACCGCGGAGACCTTGATCCCCCATGGCTCGGTCTGCCGGTCGAGGATATCCTGGATATGGGCGCTCACCTGTTCCCGTTTTGCAAGGAGTTCATCCAACTCCGCCTGCCCGCACACCGATCGCAGTGTGGTCTGGCTGAGTTGACTCGTGGCATAGAGATAGTTTTCCACCTCGATCACCGATTTGAGAGGATCGATGACCCGAAAATAAATGACTGCATTCACCTTGACCGTCACGTTGTCCCGCGTGATGACATCCTGGGTGGGGACATCCTGCACGATGGTGCGCAGGCCAATCCTCACATACCTATCGATGATCGGTATGATAATGATAATGCCGGGACCTTTTGGCCGGGCCATGACACGGCCGAGCCTGAATACTACGGCCCGCTCATACTCATTCAGAATCTTGATGGCCGAAAAGAAAAACAGGAGCACTATGATAACTATGGTGACCACTGCATAGGTACTACTCATACATCACCCTCCTTGAGATGATCTAGTCTCTGAGCTTCTATTCTTGGTTGTTGTGTTTAAAGCGATATCGCGGTTCGAGGTTTTCAGTGTGGCAAGTCTATCAGCGGATATATGCTTGAATTCCTTCAAAACCTTGCCTTTCAAGGGTGGTCCGTTGACAGATTTCAGCTTCAGGGGATTCACAAACCTGCCGTTGCAACTCACCCGGAAGTCGAGATGGGGACCTGTAGAGATCCCGGTCGTTCCGACATACCCAATCACATCCCCCTGTTCCACCTTTTTACCCACCTTGATCCCCTTGGCGAACCGAGAGAGATGCCCGTAATAGGAGACATAGCCCACAGGATGCCTGATCCGGATGGTTTCACCGAATCCACTGACCCAACCCTTGAATACAACCTTGCCCGGTCCCAGAGAACAGACCGGGGTCCCGATCGGTGCCGCAAAATCTATACCGAGATGGGGTCTTACGACATTATAGATGGGATGCAGCCTGCGATGGGAAAACTCGGACGATATACGCCGGTAATTAAGCGGGGCCTTCAGGAACATTTTCTTGAGCGGCTTGCCGTTCTCATCGAAATACCCTTGGATACCCCTGCGTTCGTTATTATAATAGATGGCCACATGCTTTTCGCCCTGGTTGACGAATCTTGCGGCCATGACCCTTCCATACCCCTTGAACTGGTCTTTCACATAATATTTCTCATAGAGGACGTTATAGGTATCGCCGGGTTTGATATCAGAGAAAAAGTTTATATTCCACGTAAAAATGTCAGTGAGTTCCATGACGACCTCAGGGTTGAGCCCCTCCGCAATAGCGGATTCGTACAGGCTGCTCCCGATCATCCCCTCAGCCCGCGCATACCGCACATCCATGGCAAGGGTGCGTATCCGCGCTGTGAATGCGTTGTGATCGGAGGTGACGTCGAGGTAGTTCGTATCATCGATCTCGTAGGTCAATCGCTCGATCCATACCGGTTTTTTCTGACTGAGCCAAACGCTCAAGATCTTGCCCGGCTTTATACCGGAGAGATTATATACCTTCCTTACCGACTTGGCAACCGCATCAATCTCAATCGCATTCACCCCGAGCTCACGGAGGATGTCAAACAGGCTGTGCCCCTTCTTCACCGTGACGTCGATTTGCCGCAGACCGGCTGATGCGATTGTCTGTTTTTCACCTGCCTGATGCTCGATCCGCTGGATGGGGGGGGCGTTCTCCGTCGGTTTTATCGATATAAGCGGAAGATAGGCCTTGAGGAGCGGGGGGGAATCGGTGGAGGGTATGATATGCTCTTCCTTGTCCACTCCGACCTGCTTGGCCTCGATCCGGTCTTCACCAATGGTCACGACCAGCTTTTGGAGATCGGAGATATCGTAATCGAGCTCTATGAGCCTCTGATTGTCGGGGGAGAAAACGAGGACGATCTCGTTACCCGGATGGATCTTGGACATGTTGAAGACGCGCTTGGCCTCCTTGATGATGTCCAATGCCTCATTCCCGGGCACCCCGTTTTCCTTCAGGATCTCGAAAAAGGTATCCCCTTTGGCAAGGGTATAGACCTTCCTGATCGGTTCGGTTGGTTTGTAGTTCGTCACCTGGTTGAATTCCTTATAAGCCACGGGTTCCACGTCATGGATCATGGAAACCTTGTTGATATCTTCAATTTTGTCGTGGACTCTTACATACCATGCAGAGAAGCCGAGGATAACCACCAACAGAAGTATGAGGAATATGCCCTTTTCATAGTGCCCTTTCCTATTCCTCTCCCCTTCCATATAAAACAACCTCCACTTTAGGCTCTCCTTTGAGCCAGTAGTCAACATCAATGGATGCACTCTTACTTCATACTCAATAGCAGTTAAATTTTTCCCTGTATATAAGGTTATGGTTGCTAGATCAAGTTTTTTCTGTTTTGATCAATATATGCATATATTTATTGCAGATATTCATATGCAGCCGCATATCCGTGAGGACAGGCTCGCCTTCCTCGCCTGGCTTGCCTCAGTGAGGCCGCGGGCAGAGAAGATCTATATCCTGGGAGACCTCTTCGAATACTGGTTTTCCGGCCTCGAGACCGTGGTAGAAGATATCATCGCTGCCTTAGACGACCCCGATATTCATCTCATGCCCGGAAACCGCGACTTCCTTCTCAAAAATACCCGGATTTTCCCCGGGATCATCAGGGAGGAAGAGGCCAGATTGTCCCTCTACGGGAAGAGGATCCTCATTACTCACGGCCATCTGCTCACGAAAGGGAATTTCGGTTTCAAGAGTATCCATGCCCTCGGGTGGCCTCTTATCAGGTATCTTGACGTACACTTAAGCCGGGCTTGGAAACTTCGACTCGCTGAATATCTGGTCCGCTCTTCCGTAGCCATCCGCCCCCTTCATGGAGAAATCCCGCGCGATATCGCACAGAAAAAAGGGGTGGATACCGTGATCTGCGGCCACCTACACAAAGCGGTCATGTCCGCAGGGCTCATCATCGTGCCCGCCTACGCCGACCATGCGGCGTGGCTCGCCATCGACAAGCGCGGTCCGAGGTTCTGCACACGGTCTTAGCCGGAGAGCATGATTTTCGTGAGGATCGGCATGGCAAGCACCGCCCCCATGGTACTCCCGAGATTCGTAAGCACCACGACCAAGAGTATCCGGGTAATGGGGTTGCGCCAGAACCCCCGGATGCTCATGATATCCTCATGGATCGATTCGAAATCAGCGACCTTCGGCCGCTTGAGATACGCCTCGCTCAGGCCTGCAAACCAGCCTGAAGCAAGCGCTGGGTTGAGGGTCGTTATGGGCGAGACAGCGGCGGCAATCAGGATGGTAACGGGGTGACTGAGGGCCACGAGGGCCCCCAAGGCCCCGAACGCGGCATTGCAGATGATCCACCACTTCACCATCTCATATCCCTGACGCGGGCCCCCCATAAAAAAGCCCAGGATCACGAAAAGAATGACCGAGGCCGGGAAGAGCCAACCCCAGATGCTCTTCTTCTTGAGTGGCACATACTCGAGTGCTGCCAGATCGATATCTTTCCCGAATTGCGCCATGATACCCTTCACGTGACCGGCACCGACAACTGCCAGGATTTTCTCACCGTCAAGGTCAGATATCTTTCTCGCCATATAGGCATCCCGTTCATCGAGGAGCACGCTCTTGATAACCGGGGTTTTTTTCGCCACCTCATCGAGTGCGGCCGTGAGCATGTCCTTTTCCTTGAGCTGCTCCACATCCTCTTCCGTGAAATCTTCGACGGCGAATATGGAGAGCAGCGACGAGAAAAGGAGCATGCAACGCTCCCGCAAGGAGAGTTTGTGCCATACTCGCTGGAGGGTGACCTGGATGGAACGATCGATTACCGCAACCGGTATCCCTGCTGACTCGGCCTCCTCGAGAGCAGCCTTTATCTCCTCCCCGGGCATGACACCCAATTTCATGCCGATGCGTCGCTGGAAAGAAGAAAGGAGCATATTGATGCAGAGGAGGGCGGCTTTCTTCTCCTTGATAACCTTGATGATGTCCATTTCCTGCCATTTCTTCGGATTCCTTATGACATCGTACCGATTTTTGCAGAGCTCTACCGCCACAACATCCGGCTTGTAGCAGGCAATCGACTCACGCACCTCTTCCACGCTGCTCCTAGAGACATGCGCCGTGCCTACCAGGATGACCTCTTTGTCTTGAAGTTTGACCGTCTCAATCGGCATGTCGCCCACATATATATGCAATTCGGAAAAGGGTCAAGCAGTGATGCAACCAAGTGTCGCGACTCTTTGATAATGTCCCCTACCAGACTCAATAGAAATGTCCCCTAT
>CAYGXB010000191.1:0-6357 GCA_964353605.1 uncultured Bacteriovoracaceae bacterium | reverse complement strand
CCAGGGCATAAAACCAATCAACGAGGGAGGGGACATTTCTAAAGAGTGTTGACAGATATTCCATTTTTCACAACCATTCTCTCCTCATGTGCGCTGGTTGTGAATGTGGAATATTTTACTCGGCAGGGGGCGCCTCTTCCTCCGTGATCACCTCTTCCTTTTTCGGCTCCTGGATCCTCGCGATCATGAAGGCGGCGATGATCTTCTCCCTCTCCGCCTCGCTAGCAAGCGTCACTCCCTGGGGAAGCTCGACGTCGGCAGCATGGATGACCCCTTCCTTGGTTTGTATGAAGGAACGATCCACCTTTATCTCGTCCGGGATGTCCTCCGGCAGACACTTCACATGCAGGCTCATGGTCTGCTGGCTCAATATCCCCAGCCCAGCCTCTTCAAGCGGGGAATGCCCGACCATAACAAGCGGCACCTCCACCGATACGCGTTCCTTGAGGTCAACCTTCAGGAAATCGATATGCAGAACCTTGCGGGAGATCTTGTCCCTCTGAAGGGAGTGGATGAGGGCCTTCAGGGGCTTACCATCGACATTCAATTCGAACATCGAGGTTCCATGTATCTTTTTGTACACCTTCTCAAAATCCTTGGAGTTCACCTGCACCGGCAACGAATCAAAGCCCTTGCCAAAGATCACCCCTGGAATGATGCCACTGTTCCTCAATTTATCCACCTTCTTCCTGTAGATCGTTCTCGTGCTTACATCCAATTTGACGTCTGCGATCATGCCCCCTCCTCCTGCTGATTTCTTACCTCCCATACAATTATAGTATACCCGCTGTCAACGTCCCTCTCCCTCCTCAGAGAAAAGGCTGCCGTATGCAGGCATGTGGCCTGAGCGTGTAATTGCCAAGTCCGACAATCCCGCTCCTTTTCTCTCTGGACCCGCCTTAAGGCCCCATAAATCTCCCTTGACAGATCTCCTGCCTCAGGTTCATAGTGAGGAGGCCTATGATCTCCAGGATGGTTAAAACGCAATTCTAGCAGGGAACCCATGAAAAAAATGGCATCCTTGATCCCTTGTCAATGGACATTATCTTTTAGGAGGAGTGCGGCAAACGGTTTGTTCAGGATCTCCTTTAGCGGTCCCTGAACATGAGGGCAGCTAGCTTAGCGTTATCTTTCAGAACGAAAGGAGGCGTGTCATGAAGATTTGGAAACTCGCAGTATTAGGTCTGGTTGCGTTATGTCTGGCTTTCCTGCCAAGTACGGGTTCGGCTGCCAAGAAGGACACCATCGTGTATGGCACGACCGAGAAAGTCAGTGACATGGATACGGCCAATGCCTATGACTTCCACACATGGGAGATCTTCTACAATGTCTACCAAGGTCTGCTTAACTATCCCCCGGGAGATACCAAGCTCGTGCCCGGGCTGGCTGCGTCGTACAAGATCAGCCCCGATGGGAAGGAATACACCTTTGCCCTGAGGAAAGGACTCAAGTTCACCGACGGCACCCCCTTTGACGCCAATGTCGTCAAGTGGTCCATCGAGCGTGTCATGGCGCTGAAAGGCGATCCCTCCTGGCTCGTCACCGATTTTGTGGAGAAGGTCGAGGTGGTTGATCCGTACCAGGTAAAGTTCGTCCTAAAAAATCCTGTGTCGTATTTCCCATCTTTAGTCGCTTCCGTCCCCTACTATCCCCTGAACCCGAACATCTATCCGAAGGATAAGGTCGTCCGCGACCCGTCCGAGCTCAAGGGTGGCAACCTCGTGGGACTTGGGCCATACAAGGTTTCTTCCTTCAAGCGTGACCAGGAGATAGTTCTGGAGGCCAACCCGGGTTACTACGGCGAAAAACCTAAAAACCAGCGTATCGTCATTCGCTACTTTGCGGATGCCACCACCATGCGACTCGCCCTGGAAAAAGGGGAGATCGATTTCGCCTTCAAGACCCTCAATCCCTCTGACATCCGAGATCTCCAGAAATCAAAGAAGATCCAAACCGTTACCGCCCAGGGACCCTATATCCGCTATCTGTGCTTTCGCTGCGAAGGTAAGCCCTTCGACGACAAGGTGTTGCGGCAGGCCATCGCCGCGTGCATCAACCGTGAACCACTACTCGACAAGGTCTACCTCGGCCAGAATGCACCGCTGTACTCCATGGTCCCCATGGGCATGTGGTCCCATACAGATGACTTCAAGACAGTTTTCGGTGACGGGAATCTAGAAAAAACGCGCAAGCTCTTGAAATCGAAGGGCTACAGTGAGAGCAACAAGCTCGCGGTCGAGCTCTGGTACACCCCCAGCCACTACGGAGATACCGAGGTGGATCTCGCGGCTGTCTTGAAGGATCAGCTGGAAGCGACCAAGATGATCAAGGTCGATGTCAAGTCGGCCGAATGGGCCACCTACCGCGATAACTGGAAGAACAAGGTGATGCCGGTGTTCCTCCTTGGCTGGTATCCCGACTACATCGACCCGGATAACTACACGGCGGCCTTTGCGGGAACCGAAGGATCCAAAGGAATGGGCATCTACTTCTCAGATCCGAAATGGGATAAGATGTTCAACAATGGCCAGAGAGAGACCGACATGAAAAAGAGAACCGCCCTCTACAAGCAGGTCCAGAATATGTGGACCGACGAGGTGCCCACGGCACCCATCTTCCAGGGGACGCTCTATGTGTTCGCCCAGAAGGATATCCACGGCATCGTCCTCTCCCCGACCCTCCAGTTCAACTATGGCCCTATCTATCGAGCAAAGTAGCGGGACGTCGTCAGACAAGAGCCGGGCATTGACCCGGCTCTTTTTTTGTGTTTGAGTCCCGAGATATTTCTAATTTGAGCTAAAAAGAATGAGAAATCTCGCGCGATACATCGTCACCCGCACCCTCATGACCATCCCCATGGTCTTCATCCTCCTGACCATCATATTCGCCGTGCTCCGGCTCATGCCCGGCGATCCGGTCTCGGCCATGCTCGGAGGCCATGCACCCGAAAAGGTCATCGAACAGAAACGAGAAGAGCTCGGCCTCAACCACCCCATGTACGTTCAATACGCCAACTATCTCTGGCAGGTGTGCCATCTGGATCTCGGCGATTCCATGGTATTCAAGCAGAGCGTGACCTCAGCCATCGCCGAAAAGCTCCCGGCCACCATTGAATTGACCTTCTTCGGTATGTTTATCACCCTCATCCTGGGGATCTTCCTGGGGGCCTATGCCGCCGATAAGCGGCGGCAAGTCCAGGACTCGGCCATACGCCTCTACGGCATCGTCATCTATTGCATCCCGGTCTACTGGCTTGGTCTCATGCTCCAGCTTATTTTCGGCATCTGGCTCGATATCCTGCCCATCGCAGGGAGGACCGGGCCGAGGGTGTTCGCCTCCGCCTTCGAAATGACGGGGTTCTATATCCTTGACACACTCCTCATCGGGGATTACGAGTCCCTCCTCGATGTCCTCATCCACCTTGTTCTCCCCTCGTTCACCCTCGGGCTGACGCTGTCCGGCATCTTCGTCCGCCTTACCCGGGCGAACATGCTGGATGTCCTCAAGGCGGACTACATCCTCGCCGCCGAGGCGCGCGGGATCAAGCATGCCAGGATCGTCTACAAGCACGCCCTCAAGAACGCCTTCATCCCCATCCTCACCATGATGGGGCTCCAGATCGCGCTCCTCATGTCGGGCGCTATCCTCACTGAAACGACCTTCTCCTGGCCGGGGATGGGAAGGCTGCTCCTGGAAAGGATCTATCTGCGGGATTACCCCACCATTCAGGGGGTAATCATCGTCTTTGCCCTCATGGTGGCCTTCATCTCACTTCTCGTGGACATCATCTACGCCATCATAGACCCGAGGATTCGATATTGAAAGAAAAAGGGAGCAGAGAGACGGGAGCAGGCAGAAGTGGCATATGAAGGGGCGCAATTTATTTGGCCCATGGAGGGAGCAATAAACGTGTTTGAGGAGATACGATGAAGTATTCGCCGGCCCAGGCATTACAGCATGGATTAGCATCCTTCGCCAAGATGGGAAAGAAATACGGCGTCGAGTGGTGGATACTCGTGGCCGGTGCCGTCATCATTCTCGCCATCCTCTACCTGGCCTTTTTCCCCCAAACGATGGCCCCCTTCAGCCCCTATGACCAGAACACCGGATTTCAGCTCGCCCCTCCGGGCGGTGAACACCTCATGGGTACGGACAACCTCAGACGAGATGTCTGGTCCCGCATCGTCTTCGGCTCCCAGACCATCCTGCGCGTGTCTGTCCTGGCTGCCATCATATCCTCGCTCTGCGGCATATCCCTGGGCCTTCTCTCCGGCTATTCAGGAGGTGTTCTCGATCGGACCCTCTCGCTCGTCATGGACGCCGTCTACGTCTTTCCCGGCCTCATCCTGGCCATCGCCTTCGCCGCCATGTTCGGCTCCGGCGTGTTCAATATCACGCTCGCCGTGGCCGTCATCTATATCCCGACCTACTTCCGACTGGTCCGCGGACAGACCCTTTCCATCAAGCAGGAACTGTACGTGGAGGCAGCTCGCTCGATCGGTGCCTCAAGTTTGACCATCCTGGGCAAGTACATCTTCCCCAACGTCATCGCCACCACCGTGGTGGTCTTTACCCTGAACATCGCCGACGCTATCATGATCGAGGCGGCCCTGACCTATCTGGGACTCGGTCTTCCCCCCTCCATCGTGGACTGGGGCATGGATCTGGCCATGGGCAAGAAGTTCCTGCCCTCCGGTCAGTGGTGGCTCATCACCTTTCCGGGCATGATGATCTCGCTCCTGGCGCTGGGCTTCACCATGCTGGGCGAGGGCCTGGCGGAAATCCTCAATCCGAGACTCCTGGAGCGCTAACACCATGAACACGCATACGATGCTCGAGATCCAGGACCTCAAAGTGCAGTTCCCGATCAATATCGGGACCGTGAGAGCCGTGGACGGCGTGAGCATGAATCTCACCAGGGGCGAAGTCATGGGTCTCGTCGGAGAATCGGGCTGCGGCAAATCCACGCTCGGCTTCTCCATCCTGCGCCTGCTCAGGCCGCCGGGAATGATCGTCGAGGGCAAGATCCTCTTCCATGACCGCGATATCGTCAAGATGAGCAAGAGAGAGCTCCTGTCCTTGAGAGGGGTCAAAATCGCCATGATCTTCCAGGACCCGCTGACCTCCCTGAACCCGCTCTTCTCCATCGGCGACCATTTCGTCGAGACGCTCTCTACGCATGAAAAGGGCATCAGCAGAAAGACGGCCCTGGAACGTGCGGAGCGCATGCTCGAAAGCCTCGGCATCGCCCCGGAACGGCTCAACGAATACCCCCACCAGATGTCGGGCGGCATGCGCCAGCGCATCATGATCGGCCTGGGCCTCATCATGAACCCCGACCTCCTCATCGCCGACGAGCCGACCACCGCCCTGGACGTCATCGTCGAGGCCCAGTTCCTCGACCTCCTCAACGATCTCAGAAAAAAATTCGACCTCACCATCATCCTCATCACCCATAACCTCGGCAACGTCGCCCAGCTCGCCGACCGCATCACGGTCATGTACGGAGGCACCATCGCCGAAGTCGGCCCGGCGCAATCCATCTTCGACGCCCCCCTCCACCCCTACACGCAGGGTCTCCTCGCTTCCATCCCCACCATCAAGCTCGACCAGCCCAAACTGCATACCATGCCGGGTAGCCCCCCCGACCTCGTCAATCCGCCTTTCGGCTGCGTCTTCCACCCGCGCTGCCCCAGTGTCATGGATATCTGCACCCAACAAAGGCCGCTGACCTTTCTCAAGAACAGCCATCTCGTGAGCTGCTGGCTCTACCGGTGAATGCCATGGCGGAAGATCTTATCAGAGTCGTAAACTTGAAGATGCATTTCCCGCTCCAGAAAGGCCTCCTGGCTAATCTCTTCACCCAGGAGAAACGCTATGTACGCGCCGTGGACGGCGTCTCCTTTTCCATACGCAAAGGCGAAGTCCTCGGCCTCGTGGGCGAGAGCGGCTCGGGTAAAACCACCACGGGCAGGCTTATCCTCCGTCTCCTCGCGCCGACCGCGGGTGAGGTCCTCTACAAGGATAGATCCATCTACTCCTATTCCAAGAAGGACATGGAAAAGCTCCGGGAGAAGATGCAGGTCATCTTCCAGGACCCATACGCGTCCTTGAGCCCGCGCATGTCAATAGGCAAGGCCATCTCGCACCCGCTCAGGATCCACGGCCTCGCTGACAAGCGCGGGGCTCAGGTGAAAACGCTATCTATCATGGAAAAGGTCGGCCTTTCACCCGCCTCTTTCCTGTACAGGAAGTACCCTCACCAGCTCTCGGGCGGCCAGCGCCAGCGGGTCGTGATCGCGCGCGCACTCGTGACCAGCCCCGATTTCGTCGTGGCTGACGAGCCTATCGCCATGG
>CAYGXB010000190.1:0-6364 GCA_964353605.1 uncultured Bacteriovoracaceae bacterium | reverse complement strand
ATCGCGCAGAGCTCAAAGAGGGATGCGGTCTTCAGATATATGATATTGAAATAGACCTCCAAGTTGTCATGGAAGGCCAACGAGCGTTCGATTTCCAATAATTCACCCTCCGCCATGCGCTTGATGGTCTTGACAATAAGGGATCCCAGCTGGACATTCCCGAGGGAAAAAACGATATCGAGGGCGGATGCGGAGAGGAAGTCGCCCACCAGGAGCGCCGGCTTGTCGCCGAACACCTGGTTCGCCGTTGCGCGGGAGCGCCGTATTTCGGTGCCATCCACCACATCATCGTGGAGCAGACTCGCGGTATGGAGCAGCTCGACCGAATAGGCAAGCGGCATGACCGCTTCCCGGGAAAGACCAACCGCCTCACCCACGAGGAGGACGAGTTTCGGCCGCAGCCGTTTGCCGCCCGAATCCAGGATGTAGCTCCCGATCTGTCGAGTTAGGAGGCTCGAGCTCGTCGTGATCTCTCGCAAACCCCGTTCAAACTCTTCATTCATGCGGAGACCTATACCAGACCATCCCGCCGAGATCAATACACCAATTCTTCCCCTCAGGGAACGCCCTACCTTTCCCTTAACTATCAGGGAATGACTGCGGCATTGCGCAAAATGATTTGCTTCTTGACATACTTATAAAAAATAGACGTCTCCATCCTTGTCAGGTCTTTGAAACGATTTAAAGCACATTACTTTTTGAAAAATTTCCCATCCTGCTGATCAATGAGCCCTTTCTCCATTAACCACGCCAAATGCTTTTGCATGTGAAGTCGTTCACCAAATTCAAAAAAATCTTTCGGTTCTCTTGGTTTGCCATAGAAAATCCATGAGGCCACAATTTCTTCCAATGTCCGCGGTTCTTCCAGTACGCGAAGCAGCTTGTTTTCCCGGTCATAGATGGTACCCTCATACCGTTTCCACAATTCTTCACATGGCCCATGAAAAACGCCCGTTTCATGACAGGTCAGCCACATGTGCGCGGGAACACTTTTCAGACGCTGGATCGAGGCAATGGTGTCCGTAATGCTGGAATACAGATCACCATACCATGGCCCCATAGGAGTCAGATCGTAATCACCAGTGAAAAGGATGCTTGGCTCACGAAAGAAAAAGGCGAGATGACCAGGACTATGTCCTGGTGTCTGTATAACCTCGACCGTCAAAGATCCAAAGTCGATGACATCTTTATCCTTTAAAAATCGTTCTGCCCGTCGAGGTATAAAGTGAAACTGTTGTTTCATAATCGATTTCCAACCCTCACGCAGGGAAGGATTATCAATCAAATACCAGTCTAGGAAGACTTCGATGTCACCAAGAGGCGGTGCGTCCTGTTCAGACATCCATAATGGAAGATCATCAAACAGGTCGAGGTGCATCAAATGATCCTCATGCCAATGCGTCAGCCAAATCATTTTTATTCGTTTTTCCCGATGGAGACGTTTGAGCTGCTCACGATTTGAAGATGGATCAATCAGGATACCGGCTTCTTCAATGAAAACCGAATGACAATAAGGATAGCGACCGCGGTTTTCACCACGCATGAATATGAGAGGTCCATACCGCTCGTGTTCCATGTTACGTATGCCTCTTGCGAAGAGCGATTGAATTGATAGGAACGTACTTCATGATGTAAGCAATATAGGAACAGCTCAATCGCATATCAATCAAAACATCGCTCAAACTATTGCGTGGAAACATAGGGGGCGGAATCCGCTGCAAATATTCAAAGCGCATCGTTCTGTGCTCCTCCTCCTCATGCGCAATGCCCATACATCAGATCGCCAGGTGGGGCAAGCATGAGATCGTCGAGCACGGATATCCACCCGATATCTCCAGAGAGGAGATGCCCTTTCTCTGGTATTCGCAAGCGCACTGCCATGCAAGGCATAAATCAAACATCGCCACAATCTAGACAGGAGCGATGGCGTGGTATCGGTGCTCTTTTTGATTACACCATGGCATGCGGCTTGCCTTATCGCAGATACGTGCAGGCACCGCTGAAGCGTTCCTGAAAATAGGGGTTCGCCAGTGAATCGGTGCCGATGAGCTTCCCCATCCCCGGAGCATGGATGAACCGGTTATCGCCGATATAGATCCCTACGTGACTGACCCTGCTGCCGGAGGTGGCGAAAAACACCAGGTCACCCTTCTGGAGTTGGCTCGTTTCGATAGGGATCCCGTTCTTGAACTGATCCGCGGAATTGCGTGGCAGATTGATGCCGTTGAGCTGGTAGACGGCCATGGCCAGACCGCTGCAGTCGAGCATACCGGTCGTGGAAGATGCGCACCATTGATAGGGCAGGCCGATAAAGCTCTGAGCAGTGGCTACGATCTCATCCCTAACTGGCCGTGCGCCGGGTATGCCCCCTCTGGCTTGCACATATTCTCCCGGACTGACGATGTAGAACACATCGATGATCCCGGTTTCCTTGAGCCCCTTGGCGATCGCGAAGGCTTCGCTGCGCGAGGGATAGTTGCCGAAGCGGACCTTGTACAAGCCAGAGCTGTGGGTAAAGTAAAAGGCCGGCAGACCCTTATCCTCAAGGGATTTTGTGAGCCGAATGGCATTGGCAATCTGCGCGAATGCACCCACCTGGACGGAGTACCCCATACGGGGTGGTTCTTCGGGAATACGTTCCGGCACACGGTAGGGGGGGATAACCATCTTAGCCGTGCATCCTCCCACGCTGAGGATAAAAAGCATCATCCCCAGGATGGCGCTAGTCCTCGCCCATCTCATTTTCGTTCCCTCATCCTGCCTCACCAAGATGCCCTAATGGTGCTCCTTTGCGTCTCCCACCCACCTCTTTCCTGTTTCTTCTCGTAAGAAGTCGTGGTGTACGCTAAAAAGCAGGTATCTTATCAAAGTTCAGAATGGGCCAGTTGTTCTTGCTTGCTATCCGCCGGAGCCGGAAATCGGGATTGGTGGCCACCGGGTGTCCGACGACCTTCAGCATTGCGAGGTCGAAATGCGAGTCGGTGTAAAAATAGCTCTCCTTGAGGTCAATATCGTTTTCCCCGGCCCAGGAGACGGCATAGTCCCGCTTGCCCTCACCATAGCAGAGCGGCTTCAAGAGTCTGCCCGTCAGGATGCCGTCCTTGGTCTCCAGGCGGGTGCTGATGGTGTTCTGGACATTAAGAGCCTTTGCCACTGTGAGAACGAAAAAGGACGGGGCATTGGAGATGATCACCACCGGGCGCCCCTTGTTCTGGTGGTCATGCATGAGATCGAGCGCCTCTTTATATATCTTCTTTTTGACCATGCTCTCGAACCACAGGCTGGAAAAGCGCTCCATATCCTCGATAGGCATCCCTTTGAGGCCAGCAATATTCGATTCGTACCACTTGTTGATGTCCAGGAGGGCGAGCCGGTAGAGGACGATCTTGAAGACGCCTTTGATGAGCTGGGCATGGGTCATCATATTGAATTGCTTGGCCAGCCTTGCGGAGGACAGACCGGAGTTCTCCCAGATGATCGTGTGATCCATGTCGAAGAAGGCGGCAATAGCGCTCATGGCGACATGCTATTAGCATAGCGGAGATGGAAGTCAAGCGAGGGTTACCGAATTTAGATTCAGACGGTCACCATAAGCGGGTGATGGAGCGGGAACGAGTCTGACTACACAACCATGTCCGCTTGGATTGATCTGTTCACCTTTCTTTTGCTGAGCACCTGTTTCCCCCTGTAAACCGCTTCCTCTCGGGTCAATAAGTTCTTTTCCCGCACCAGGTGTCCTATGAAGGGCAATAGACTGTGCATATCGCAAGAATCCTTTATCCCCAAGACCACTGCCGCATATGACGCTCTTATCCTCTGCATGACCAATGAACCTACTTCGAGAACTTGGCAAAGCCTCCCCGTGTGAACAGTGTCTCATTCTGGTTCTTGATCAGGAATCGAGCAAAACCTCCCTTCCTATAAGGACCCGGATAGCACGTGCCATGATCCCGCCGCATATCCACAACCACTTCTGCCTGATTAATGATGAGCCTATATGTGCCGTCAGGGGATTCAAAGGGTACGGCAGGCCAATACCATCCCTTCCACAGCTTGCCGTTCGGATCGACGATTCTCTTGTAGCATTGGGAAAAAGAACCTTTTTCGATCCACCCCTCACAGGGGCCATAGGCATAATTTTTATCTTTGCTCCTGGATTCAAAGACATAGACCCTGGATTTCACCCACACCACGTTCGTGACATGCCAGGGGGCGCCGGTCCAGCCGGGCGTTTCAAATCCCATCTTGGCCTCAAACCCGGTCTCGGCATTGCCGGCACCCAACTCCTTCTTCTCGTTCCATCGCGCCTTGATGGGGGTTTCCGAGAGATAAGGCACAAGGGCATCCCTTTCCCCGATGAAACGGTAGATACCCTCTTCTTTGGCTGTTTTGGGACCACCCGCCCATGCATCATCGGGTACGGCATCAACACCGAACATTGCATCCGATCCTGACAGCCGATGGGACATGCGTCTGATTTTGCCCAGCGCCGGGGCATAAGTAAACCGCTCACCGTTTTCAAGCGGATACAAGGGAAAGATGGCCAGGGTCCCTATACCGGCCATGCTGAAGGGTTGCCTGAACACATCGAGCTCGGCAAAGTCATACCTCGTCTGAGCAGGGTCGAAGATATGCGTGAGGGCCTCACACACCATAGACTTTTCCAGACCAGCCCGGGTGCAGGAAAGCCAATAATCCATATGGTGGGTATCGCCCCGCAGAAAGAACTCGTTAAAGTCTCTGTTCCACAGGAGCATCATGGGCAGCTTGGGATCCTTCATATCCGGTTCAGGAAACGGCAGCCCCTTGATGCCACGCGCAGGCTTACCGGTCTTGCCATCGATGATGCCGTTGTTGTCATCAATCTTATATCTCCCCATATTGGCCTGCCAGTTTTCCAGGACCTCCTGCGGCCAGAATGTATGCTGGTCAAAGGAGAGCTTTCCAATCTTCATCTTCATGTCGCCGTTCTTCACCCAGGTAACGATGAAATCAGGCACGAGCTCCTGGATCTTCTGGTAATTGGTCTTGTCGATGGTTTCACCCGGGACGACATCGGCCCGAATGGCGTCGGACAGCAAGAAGATCCAGACACAGACCAGCAAGGATGTAACCATGATTTTCATATATTCCCCCTCTTCTTTTGCCCACCCAATCCCTCTTCTGGACAATGCACGTGAGCAATGCAACCCCGGGTGTCTCTCTTCATTTGATGAAAACCACCGCAATTGTCAATTCCGAAAGTAATAACCCATTCGGCCGGGTGTTGCGAACAAGATATCCATTTTCATGCAACGATGAAAAAGTATTTGAATTCAACTCCAGGAATCGGCATATTGATAGCATCGAATTGGCGGTTGCCAATTTATTTCATTTTATTCCGAGGGAGGAAGCATATGATACAAATAAAGGGATCATGGTTTGTGGATGAATACGGCAGGACACTGCTTCTGCGAGGAGCCAACCTCGATGCCAAGGTTCCAGCAAAGCCGGATGGCGCAACCCATATTACGGAAGGATTTTTTCAGCATGCGGATGTATCATTTGTCGGCCGGCCCTTTCCCTTGGAAGAGGCCGATGAACATTTCACCAGATTGAGGCACTGGGGGTTGACCTTTTTCCGGTTTCTCGTCCCGTGGGAAGCCGTCGAGCACCGGGGGCCTGGTATGTATGATGAGGAGTATCTCGATTATCTCTGTGCGGTTGTAGAGAAGGCCCATACCTACGGCTTGAATTTGTTCATCGATTCTCGGCAGGATGTGTGGAGCCGTTTCTCAGGCGGAGACGGCGCACCAGGGTGGACCTTCGACCTCATCGGTATGGATATAACCAGATTCAAGCAAACGGGAGCGGCCGTAACGCACCAGGCCTACGGCGATCAGTTCCTGCCGCAGGTATGGGCCCTGAACGGGCATAAACTGGCGGCTGCCACCATGTATACGCTCTTTTTCGGCGGCAACGATTTCGCTCCGCGGACGAAAGTGGACGGCGAGCCGATCCAGGAGTATCTCCAACGGCACCGCATCAATGCTTATCAGCAGGTGGCAAAGAAGCTCAAAGATATGCCCAATGTGATCGGGTACGACACGATGAATGAGCCCTGGAAGGGCTATATCGGATGCCATGACCTCAATTCAATCAAGTGGCTGATGTATAGAAACGGCGATTGTCCGACTGCGTTTCAGGGCATGCTCCTCGGGTCGGGCATCCCTCAGGAGGTGGAAGTATGGAGGGCTTTTTTGCCGAAGCTGATCGGGAAAAAAGTGCTGAACCCGGATGGCGAGAAGGTCTGGAGGGATGGCTTTGACTGCGTATGGAAGACGAACGGTGTCTGGGATATCGACAGCCAGGGGAATCCGCTCCT
>CAYGXB010000189.1:4174-6451 GCA_964353605.1 uncultured Bacteriovoracaceae bacterium | reverse complement strand
CGCTTTGGTTCCCGGGCTCATGGCTTCCGGCCTGATCGTGTTGGCCATCGGGTCTGTCAAGATGAACAAGGAAACGCTGGACAAGACCGAAGGCCTTGGAATCGTCATTATGATCGTGGGGATCATCCTCCTGGGCATGAGCGAACTGGGGATCAACTCCGAGCAGGTGCGGGTCGCCCTGGCGGATAGGGCTACCTGGTTGCGGATCACGGTTTTCACGCTGAGCCTGCTTTTCCTCTGGGGCGTGCTCCATCTGCTTGCGTTCAGGAGCGTCAAGAGAAAGGGCATCATTCTGGCGGTTTCCAACGGGTTTCCGTTCTGCCTCTCGAACTTCTGGATCAGCCCGCTCGTAGCCGTGATCATCATCGTCCTGGCCGGCAAAGGCACCATCGGACAGATTATCATCTTCGTACTGGCGTGTATCTTGATTGTCGGCACGAACATACTCGGAATCTGGCAGACCCAGGAGGCCTTCAAGTACGCCCAGGCGAGCAACATCATTCCCGTCCAGCAGGTGCCCGTCCAGACCACACCGATCATCGTTTATTTCTACGTCTTTTGGCTTAACCCACCGAAAACCATTTCTATCGTCTATATCCTCTCGGGCGTATTCCTTATCATCTTAAGCGGTTTTCTCCTTGGAAAGCGGCAATCTTCGCCTGAGACCAATGACGTGCATGTAGGGGAGGTACAATGGGAGAGATGAACAAGCTCATCATCACCGCCACGACAGCGAACTCCTGGCTTCACCCGGAGCTGAAGAACTGGGCAATGACCACGGACGATCTCATCGAAGACGCCATCCAGTGCGCCGAGGCCGGCGCAGCAATCCTCCATATCCATCTGCCGCGGGGTCCCGAGGCCTTTGACATCGTCAGGAGGATCAGATCCAGAACCGATGCGATCATCCAGGCCGGCATGTCGAGCTATCCCATCGAGGAGCGGGATACGGACTTCGAAGCGCGGCCGGATATGCTCTCCATCATCCTGAACCACCATGACGAGCACTTTGCGGAAATGCATGTCAACCGGCTCCACCCCCTGGATGAATTCGAAAAATACTGTGTCAAGTGCCGAGAATACGGCATCAAGCCCGAGTGGGAGGTCTGGCATACCGGGTCCTACTGGAACCTGCAGTACATGATCTACAAGAAATGGATCACGGGCCCCCATGTGCTGACGTTCTTTTTCGGATGGCCAGGTGGTACCTGGACTCCACCGACACCGGACAGCTATTTCTATCGGGTGCGACACATGCCCCCGAATTGTCTACACACCATCAGCGTCATGGGGAAGGAGCAGACTGCGATCGCCACCCTGGCGATCGCCACCGGGGGCAACGTGCGGGTTGGAACGGAGGATTACCCTTTTATCAGCGTTGGCGTTCCCGCCAGGAACAATGCCGAGCTCATCGAGCGCATAGTTACCATCGCGCGGTTCATGGGCAGGGAGGTTGCCACCCCGGCGGATGCCAGAAAGATGATCGGGAGGGTCTAAAAGGATGAAGCTCAAGGACAAGGTGGCAATTATCACCGGGGCCGGCGCCGGGATCGGGGAGGCGACAGCGCTCCTCTTCGCCCGCGAAGGCGCCAAGGTCTGTTGCAGTGACCTGAGCCCAGCGGCGCAAAGGGTTGTCGATGCCATCAGGGCAGAGGGGGGAGATGCACAGTTCGTGCAGGGCGATGTATCCCTGGAACAGGACGCCAAGATGATCGTCGAGGAAACGGTGAAGAGGTACGGAAAGATTGATATCCTGAATAACATCGCCGGCATCGTGGTTAATGGAAGCGTCGAAGACTGCCCGGTCAAGGATTTCGACCAATGCATGAAGATCAATGTCAGGGGCGTATACCTCTGTTCGAAGTACGCGATCCCCTACCTGAGAAAGACCAGGGGGGTCATTGTAAACTGCTCCTCGATCGTCGCAATGAAGGGTGTGGTGAACAGGGCGGCCTATACCGCCTCCAAGGGTGCGGTTCTCTCCCTGACGAAGGCAATGGCGATGGACCATATCCAGGACAGGATCCGGGTCAACGCCATCTGCCCGGGCACAACCGACACCCCCTCCCTCGCTGACAGGATATCGAGGATGGATAATCCGGAGAAAGCCAGGCGTCAGTTCATCGCCCGGCAGCCCCTGGGACGTCTCGGGACACCACAGGAGATCGCCGAGGGGATGCTCCTGCTTGCATGCAATGAATTCTGCACGGGCACCATCCTCGCCATCGATGGAGGCATGTCTATTTAGTCACCCCTGTCTCCCTACCCTCTTCCCCC
>CAYGXB010000189.1:0-4074 GCA_964353605.1 uncultured Bacteriovoracaceae bacterium | reverse complement strand
GGGAAAAGAAAGAGAGAGGAGAGAAGATGCTGAAGGCGGGGATAATCGGGGCAGGGACGGCAGGAAACTGGCATGCAAACGTGGCAAAGAAGAATCCGGAGATGTGCGCGCTTGCGGCTATCGCCGATCTGGACGAAAAGCGGTTGAAATTCCTGCAGCGCAAGCACCCGCAGGTCGCCATGTACGCCGATTACCGGGAAATCCTGAACCGGAGCGACATCGATACCGTGCATATCTGTCTGCCCCACCACCTGCACGCCAGGATTTGCGTCGAGGCGTTCCAGGCCGGGAAGCATGTACTCTGTGAGAAGCCCATGGCGAACACCCTGGAAGAAGCGGATGCCATGATCAATGCTGCGCGGAATGCCGGACGCAAACTCATGATCGCGGAAAACCAGCGGTTCCTGCCTGCGATCATCAAGATCAAGGAGCTCCTCGATGCCGGGACGATCGGAGAACCCAAGCTCATCCAGACTTATGAAGGGGGGTCCGAGGTCAAAAACATGTCCGATCCCGATAGCTGGAAGAGCAATTGCGTGGAAGCGGGCGGCGGGGCCTGGATAGATAGTGGGATCCATCGCATCTCCGTGCTCCGCTACCTTTTCGGGGAGATCGAGAGCATCTCCGGCAAGGCGGAGCGCCTTTTTATCGCCTGCGAGACCAAGGGCGACGACAACTGCGCCTTCACGGTGGAGTTTGCCTGTGGTGCCCACGGCACAGTGGCCTGTTGCTTCACCGTGGCGAGCGAGTGGAACAACACCATGGAGATATACGGCACGCAGGGGACGATCCTGGAAAACCACAACTGGGAACAGCCCATCAAGCTGTTCTCGGCCTTGCCTGGGCCGGATCAGAGCAAGTGGGTATGTCCAGAGGTGGAGCACAAGGTGTATCCAGGATATTATCCCCTTACCTACGAGGCTGAGGTGAAGCACTTCTATGCGTGCCTTGTCAACGACACCGAGCCTTTCATGACCGGTGAGGAAGGCAGGAAGGCCCTCGAGATAATCCTCCTCGGCTACGAGGCATCCCGAACGGGAAAGATCATGTACAGGAAGAAATAAGTCAGAATATTGCAAAAGTTGATGTATGATTAAGCGCATGATCCGATACCTGGAAGCGACACCACTGGATATGCAGGAGATGCTCCGGGAGAACCCCATCGCCTATGTCCCTTTCGGGGCGCTCGAATGGCATGGGGAGCACAATGTCCTCGGTCTGGACGGCATCAAGGCTGTGGAGATCTGCGAACGGGCGGCAAAGATCACCGGCGGTGTGCTCTTTCCCTGTGTACACTGGGGGGCCTTCGATCCCCTGACCAACTTCCCATACACCTTCACTTTCCCCCGGCGGCCGCTTTACAATATGACCCGGAGCATGGTGGAACAGCTCCATGCCATGGGCTTCAGGATTGTGATTCTTTTGGCCGGGCATTACCCGCCCACCCAGATAAAGCAGCTCAGGAAAATCGCTGAAAAATACTCGCAGAAATACCCTGACTTCTTCGTGCTCGGCATACCGGAGTACTTCCTCGTCCCGGATCTCGATTATCTCGGCGAGCATGCTGCGATGTGCGAGACCTCCTGCATGCTGGCGATCGATCCCGGCTACGTCCACCTCGAACGGATCCCGGAGAATCTCAACTTCGCGGAGCGGGCCATCAGGCATGGGATATTCGGCAAGGACCCCAGGAGCCATGCCTCACGGGAACTGGGGACAAAGCTTCTTGATGAGATCGTCCGGAGACTGAGCGATGCGATTTTACAGGTGAACGCAACCAAATCTCATGCGCCTTTTTCCCGCATCTATGCCGACTTTGAAAAGACCTTCCGCAAGACATTCAATTTCTACAGCATGGACAAGATATATGCGAATCAAGGCATAAGCGGCGCCCGTGACGGATGGGAGTTTTTCAAATGGATGGTACTGAAAAAAAAGAGGTATGATCCCAACTATATCTACCCCCAAAAAAACCGATGAGAGGAGGATGTATGCCGAGCAAGGACGACATCAGGGAGGCGCTGGTAAAATGGACGCGGATATTGCAGGATCCGGAGATCGCTAAGGACTTCGAAGGCTACAACAAGACTATGCAGTTCGTCTTCCCGGACATTGATGTGAAGATGCAGCTCGTCTTCAAAGGGGCCAATGTATCTATCGTCGACGGCTTCAAGGAGAATACCGACATGAGCCTGACCGTGGATGCACAGATGTTCATGGGGATCGTGGCGGGAGAGATCGACCCCATGGACGCCTTCATGGAGGGGAAGTTGAAGCCGGTCGGCGCTATGCCGGACCTCGAAAAACTGCAGGTGCTCCTGCTCTCAGATGTCGATTAACATCTCAAACCACCCATCCCCCCTGAGTTTTCAGGGGGGCTAGACATCTGCCGGTCGGTCCGCTCGCCAGACCGGATAACAAAGTAAGCGGACCAACCGGCGAATCCTTGGCCCCCTTGAGATCGAGAGGAATCGGAGGGATTGCGTTTTTTTAGGAGGTGAATATGGAGACTGTTCAGCCGCAACCCATTGGATTTTCGTCGGAGAAGGCGCAACAGGTTTTGGATAAGCACAACATAGATGTGCTTATTGCCGCGACGCCGGTGAATGTGTTCTATACCACGGGTATGCCAACCCTGCACGTCGCACCCAACCCTATCCTCTACGTCCTTGCCAATCAGTTCCCCACGCTCTCCCTGGTGCGCAGAGACGGGAAGGAGTATGCCGTCACCTGGATGGTGTACCAGAGCACGAAGAAATGGACCTGGGTGGACGAGGTGACCGGGACCGTCTCCCCCCAGCAGACCATGGAAGCGGTGTGCAATAAGATCGCGGAGTGGGGGCTGTCCGACAAGACCATCGGCCTGGAATCCCTGATGCCGAGGTACCAGTACGATTTCATCCGCCAGCGTTTCCCCCAGGCGATTATCGTGGATGCCGACCGGGCCTTCCTCGACATGCGTCTGATTAAGACCGCGGAGGAGATCGACCGCATCAAAAAGTCCACCCGCATCGCAGAAAAAGCGATTCTTTCTGTGATCGATGCCGCCAAGGAAGGTATCACCGACAATGAACTGCTCCAGATCGCCCGCCGGACCATCATCGACGAGGGCGCCGAAGGCTGGGACCACCTCACCATGGGACTTGGCACCTCCGACCCGGAAGCTCCGGGCCTCGGTTATACCGTCAAACGGGGCGAGATCAACCGCATCGATATTGGGGTGGTCTCCAAAGGATACATCTCCGACATCAGCCGTGAATTTGTTGTCGGCGATTTGCCCGAAGGCGCCCAGGAACATATGGACAACCTCATCAAGGTCCAGGAATTCCTGGAGCAGAATATCAAACCTGGCGTGAATACCGTCCAGCTTTACAAGGAGGCCAAGAATTTCGGCAAATCCCTGGTCAAACGCGGCATGGTGTTTGTCACCGTGCACTCTATCGGCTTGGAATGCGAGGAGGTCCACCTCTTCAGCCCCATGCGCTCGCGCGATATCGCCTTCGAAGAGGGCATGGTTCTCGATCTCGAGGTCTGGCAATAGTATCGGAACTTCAACCTGGTCGGGATCGAGGACTGCTACGTGATCAGGACTTCCGGCGTCGAGCGGATCTCGAGCCTGGACAAGCAAATCTTCGTCCGGTAGGAGCCATGGGTAGGGGGAGTTGCTCGATTCTATTATGGGGGAGGTGAGAATAAACATGAAGATGAAAGACAAGGTTGTGGTATTGACCGGCGCGTCATCGGGGATTGGCAGGGCCACCGCCGTCCTGTTCGCCAAGCAAGGCGCAATTCTTCATATCTCGGACATCGACGGGAAGGGACTCAAGGAAACCTGTGGCCTTATCAAGAAGGGCAAGGAGAATGTTCACCTCACCAAGGTCAATGTCACGAAGTACGCCGAGGTGAAGAAGCACATCGATGATGTATATGCGAAATGCGGCCGGATCGATTGCCTGATCGTCAATGCGGGTGTGGTCAGGGTCGGCCAGGTCGAGGATTTCTCAGAGGAGGATTATGACCTTTTGATCAATGTCAACCTCAAAGGTACCTTCTTCACCTGCAAGGCTGCTATCC
>CAYGXB010000188.1:0-6475 GCA_964353605.1 uncultured Bacteriovoracaceae bacterium | reverse complement strand
ATCGTCCTCCTCTCCAGGCATAAGCCTTAAGCAGGAGGGGCTCTCCTTCCTGGCTGCCCAGGAACTCCCGGCTGTGATCGTCAATATCGTGCGTGGAGGCCCCGGCCTTGGCAATATCGCCCCGAGCCAGGGGGATTACTATCAGGCGACACGCGGCGGTGGGCATGGTGACTACCGCATGCCGGTATACGCCCCCGCATCCATCCAGGAGCTCTATGACGTCACCATGGATGCTTTCGATGTGGCGGATATGTACAGGACGCCGGTGCTTCTCCTCGGCGACGGCATGCTGGGCCAGATGATGGAGCCAATCGTTCTCCACGAGCGGTCCCGGGTTGATCTGCCGCCAAAAGACTATGTCCTGGATGGGGCGGAAGGAAGGCCTTCGCGGATCCTGAAATCGCTCATCCTCCACCCACCGGAGATGGAGGAACATAACTGGAAGCTCAAGCGGAAATATGACCTTATGCGGCAGAGACTCCCACGGCACGAGGAGTACATGACCGAGGATGCAAAGCTCGTAGTCGTTGCCTATGGTACGGCGGCACGGATTGCCAAGGGAGCGGTGAAGCGCGCTCGGATGGAAGGCATTGAAGTGGGTCTGTTGCGGCCGATTACCCTCTGGCCGTTTCCCGACGAGGCTGTGGAAACAATTGCTAAAAAGGCCAAACTGTTTCTCGTATTCGAGATGAGCACCGGCCAGATGCTCGATGATGTTAAGCTGGCCATCAGCGGTAAGGTTGAATGCGAGTTTTATGGACGGCCGGGGGGCGTTGTTCCTGCTCCGCAGGAGATACAGAGGATCATCGAAAGGCACTGGCTGCAGAGGGAGTTATAGGTGAAGAAAGTATTTAGCAGACCCGCGAGCCTGAAACCCGTACCATTCCACTTTTGTCCAGGGTGCGGACACTCGATTCTGCACAGACTCATTGCAGAGATAATCGATGAGATGGGTATCCGGGGGAAGACGATCGGTATCCCCCCCTGCGGATGCGCTGTACTTGCCTACAACTACTTCGATGTGGATATATGCGAGGCAGCCCATGGTAGAGGGTGCGCGGTGGCCACTGGATTGAAAAGGGCGCGTCCTGACAGGATCGTCTTCACCTACCAAGGCGACGGCGATATCTCGGCTATCGGCACGGCGGAGACCATCCATGCCGCAAACAGAGCAGAGCTCATCACGAGCATTTTCGTCAACAATGCCGTATACGGCATGACCGGAGGTCAGATGGCGCCCACGACCATGCTCGGCCAGAAGACGACCACATCCCCATACGGCAGAAGGGTGAATGTGGAAGGTTATCCTCTCAAGATCACAGAAATCATCGCAAGTCTGCAGGGCGCTGCCTATGTGGCACGCCACTCACTCGCAACACCGGCAAAGATTAATGCCACCAAGAGGTCCATTAGGAAGGCATTCGATGTACAGATTGCTGGATTGGGATATTCCCTGGTGGAGATCCTCTCGCCGTGTCCCACCAATTGGAAGATGTCCTCGGTCGATGCCTTCCGGTATCTGGAAGAGGCGATGGAGAAGGAGTTCCCTTTAGGGGTGCTCAAGGATATAACCAAGGAGTAAGACAAACACGCCATGCAGCATAAGATCATTATGAGTGGGATTGGAGGACAGGGAATACTGTTCTCAGGGATATGCCTGGCATGGGTCGCGATGCACGAGGGACAATATGTCACCTACCTACCTTCCTACGGTGCGGAGATGCGTGGTGGAATTACTTCTTGCACCATCGCCATATCGGATGATGAGGAGATTGCATCACCGGTGGCATCATCGCCTGATTATCTGGTAGTCATGGATAATGAGTCTCTCCTGAGGCTTCAGAATCAAACCGTCTCAGGCGGGGAACTCTTCCTTAACAGCAACATGGTCATCGACCGGCCGGTCAGGGGTGATATCGAGGTGGTGGAGATCCCGGTGAACGACCTGGCGATTGCATCCGTTGGGATCAGATATGCAAACATGGTGATGCTCGGAGCCTTTGTGGGCAGGACACATCTGGTTAAGGCTGCCACTATCATAGACAATATGGACACCATCCTTGGCAAGGGCAAAGACCGGTTCAAGGATAAGAATATAGAGGCCATCAAGGCAGGGTTGGAATTCTTTTCAAGGGGGAGTTAGGGCATGAGCATCAAACAGCTCCGTCTCAAGACCAAGAACATCTCGGGCAAGCTCTCGTATCTGAGCGATATTCTGGGAGAGCAGGGGGTCAATATCCGGGCTATATCAGTCGGCCAGGAGTCGTCTGAAATCTCGGATGTCTGCATGGTAATGGACGATCCGAAGAAGGCAATGGACGCCTTGAAGGCCAAGGATATCGAATTTGAGGAGGCCGATGTGCTCGCGGTGGAAATGCCGGATCACCCCGGCGGAATGAATGCCGTCCTCAAACCATTGAGGGACGCGAATATCAATGTGATTACCATGTATCCATATATCGGGAGGGCATCGAACCCCATCATGATCATGGAGCTGGATCATATCAAGAAGGCGACCGATGTCCTGAAGCGCAACTGGGTGAAAGTCTGGGATAAAGGCCTATACAAGCTTTAGCTTGAATATGTGAAGTGGGTGGGAGGTATAGCATGCCATATAAGATCACCGAAAGGTGCACGGGGGGTGTACTTCCTGCGCCAAGCGCTGCCCGGCCGGTGCCATTGCAGGGGAAAAGAAACAGCTCTATATGATTGATGCGGATAAGTGTATCTAGTGTGGGGTGTGCGGCCGGATATGCCCAACGGGCGGCGCCGTCCTTGATCAGCACAGTGCCGAATGCGTCAGGGTGAAGAAGGCCGATTGGCCCAAGCCCGTGGTAATTCGCTCTATCTGCAGTTCGTGCGGGATATGTGTGGATATCTGCCCGTTCAAATGCCTCGCGATCTCCGATCCGGTCGCTTTCCCACAGGATTTCACCGCCAACGCTTTCCTGAAGGATCCAAAAGCCTGCGTAGGCTGCAGCATGTGCGCCGACATATAACCCCCAGGAGGCCATTTACCTGGCAAGCCCATTTTAACATGCCTGTTCTGGGGAATCCCCTTTTACAAAAAAGTGTTCTCCCTGCACCCCTCCCTTCAAACCCTTTCAGATGCCCCTCGAAGTATTCGCTTCCTGTAGGTTTCTCAATACTGTTGACAGACGGGGACCAGAGGCTTTGCAGTCCCCTAGCGTATTATCACCAGAGGTGGTAGAGATGCGCTAGGCGTGCCTTTGTATATGCTTGAGGGCGACCTGCCCCACCCTAACGATGGTTTCATAACCGTCGACAGCGGAGGTTGCAATACCGATAAACGGCACGAGCCTGAACCTGGACCGGTACGGGAAAAGGCGGGAGAGGAGCTTGTTGAGTCCCATCTTCACATACTGCTGGGGCAGTTCCTTCGCCATGTATTTCCGGGTGATGGCATGGGGGGTTGATCCGCTCAAATTATTAACAAGATTATAGGCCTCCCCTATGACTTCGATAACGAAATCGTCGATCCTTTTATTACCTTCCGGATGGTCATGGAAAATCCAGAGGGTAAGGAGGAGGCGCACGCTCTGGTCGAGGATAAGGAAGTTTTCGGCACCAAGGAGCCAGAACGAAATGATTGTGCCAATGCCCGGAAAGAGGGAGGGAAAGTTGATAATTGCGCTCTTGATAGCTTGTTCCTGTGCCATATCCTCGATCAGGTTTTGGGAGGCAATCGATCTCCCGCAGGAAAAAAGGTCTTGCCGTGTTGAATCCGCTAGTCTCCTTGCTTTTTTCGTGTTGCCTTTAATAAGATTATGGATGAGGACACCGACCTGATCGCCTAATGCATCCAGCACAGACATATCTTTTTCAGCCCCAGTCCTCCCTGAAATCCCATTGACATATAGTATAAGTGATTATATACAGATTACGATTTAATAGTAAAGGGGACAAACACTGAAAACTGGATCATTTCACCCCAGCGCACATCGTTTCATGTCCCAGATTGTACGAATAAAACTATCTCACATATCTTGTAGCCCTTGAAGGAGGGATCGCGATGGCTATTAAATCCATGAAGGATTTAAACCTACATGGGAAGGGTGTGCTGATCAGGGTGGATTTTAATGTGCCCCTGGACGAGAAATTGAATATTACCGATGATTCCCGGATACGGGCTGCCATTCCCACGATCAAGTATGCAGTGGATGCGAAGGCAAAGGTCATTGTTATGTCCCATCTGGGTCGCCCTATGGGCAAAGTCGTCAAATCCCAGAGCCTGATGCCCATTGCACGAAGGCTCTCCGAACTCCTCGGCATAAGCGTGAGCATGGCACCGGATTGCATTGGCGAAGGGGTCCAGGCCATGGTGAAGGAATTGAATCCGGGTGAAGTATTGATGCTCGAGAACTTGCGGTTCCATAAGGAAGAGGAGGAAAACAATCCAGGGTTTGCGCGAGAGCTTGCACACCTCGCTGACTGCTATGTGAATGATGCCTTTGCTACAGCCCATAGGGCGCATGCTTCTAATGTTGGGGTGTGCGATTATATCAAGGATACAGCGGCGGGTTTCTTGATGCTCGAAGAGGTGGAAAGTATCAACAAGGCCCTGAAAAAACCGGAACGTCCGTTTGCGGCTGTGGTAGGCGGGGCGAAGGTGTCCGGCAAGCTCGAGCTCTTGGAGAATCTCGTGGAGAAAGTTGACAAGCTCATCATCGGCGGTGCTATGGCTTTTACCTTTGTAAAGGCGCTCGGCCAGGAGGTCGGGAAATCGCTGGTCGAGAACGAACTTATCGCAACGGCGCTCAAGGTGATGGAGAAGGCCAAGGCGCGCAGGGTAAAACTCTACTTGCCGGTCGATTGCGTCTGTGCGAGCGAGCCCAAGGAAGGGGTTTTGACCACGATCAGGACCATTCAAGAACTCAAGGGTGACCTTATGGGGCTGGATATCGGACCCGCATCTGAGGCTCTCTTCGCCGAAGCCCTTGCCAACTGTGCAACTATAATCTGGAACGGTCCGATGGGGGTCTTCGAGATCCCAACCTTTGCTTCCGGAACCATGAAAGTCGCTCAGGCCATCGCGGCATCAAAGGGCTTGACCATTGTTGGCGGGGGTGATACAGATGCCGCACTCCATAAGAGCGGGGTATATGACAAGGTGAGCTTTGTTTCGACCGCCGGTGGCGCCTTCCTGGAGATGCTGGAGGGTAAGACATTGCCGGGGGTTGCGGTACTGGATAAATAGCAGAGGATAAATATGCGAAGGGCGGTCATAGCAGGCAACTGGAAGATGTTTAAAAAACTCAATGAGGCGGATGCCTTCGCCTCTGAGTTTGTCAAGACTGTACGCGGCGTTGCCGACAGGGATATCATCATATGCCCTCCGTTCGTCTATTTGCAGAGACTTGTAGAGGCGTTTAAGGGGAGCTCGGTGAAAGTCGGAGCGCAGAACGTTTTCTGGGAAGACCAGGGGGCGTACACAGGTGAGGTGAGTGCACCCATGCTCAAGTCCCTGGAGGTTACCTATGTCATCATCGGCCACTCCGAGCGACGGCAGTACTTTGCAGAGACAGATGAGACGGTGAACAGGCGTCTCATTGCTGCTTTGAAAGGTGACCTGAGACCGATAGTATGTATCGGTGAAACCCTCACGGAGCGGGAGGCAGGAAATACCCTGGCCGTTCTCGAAACCGAGGTAAGGAACGGGCTCAAGGGCCTGAGTGTAGCACAGGCCTCTAATCTGATCATTGCCTATGAACCGATGTGGGCGATAGGCACTGGCAAGACCGCGACACCCGAGATCGCTCAGGAGGCACATGCCCATATCAGGAAAATCCTGGCCGCACAGTTCGGAGCGGAGGCCTCCGAGAAGACAATCATCCAATACGGCGGGAGCGTAAAACCGGATAACATCGATGCGCTCATGGCGCAGAAGGATATCGATGGTGCCCTTGTGGGAGGCGCTAGCCTGGACGGCGCATCGTTTGAGAGAATAGTAAAATTCAGAGGTTAAAGATAATGTATGGATTTCTGCTAACGATTCACATCCTTGTTTCCGTTTTTCTGGTGATAGCTATCCTCTTGCAGTCAGGCAAGGGCTCTGATATTGGGGCCGTATTCGGCGGGGCTGGTTCCCAGGCCCTCTTCGGCAGCGCAGGTCCTGCCGATTTTCTCAATAAAGCCACCCGGGTTCTGGTGGTGATCTTCATGATCACATCGCTGACCCTAGGCTACTTCACCTTCGAGAGGCCTTCCAAGAGCGTCATGGCTACCAAGGCGGCGCCGGTTGTACCTAAGGCACCTTCTCAAATGCCAGCTCCACTAGCGCCGGCAACTCCCCCCAAGGCCCCCCGTCCTTCTCAGTGAACTCATTCTAGGCGACGGTTCGAAGAATCCCACTTTGGAAAAGGGGAATCCCCGTTCCCCTTACACGAAGATATATATCCGCCCACTACTGTCCGGTTAATCCATGAACAATTTCAATTGAGTAGTGGCATCAACC
>CAYGXB010000187.1:0-6541 GCA_964353605.1 uncultured Bacteriovoracaceae bacterium | reverse complement strand
GACCTCGAACCCGTTCGTATCGTTCATATGGATGACCGCGGCATCCTTGAGGCCTGAGCAGGCTTCCTCGATAGCCAGCCTGTCCTCCGAGGCCAGGGCCATCTCCTTGCAGGCGATGCTGATGATGCCGTTGTCGAGGCTTATTTTCAGGGATCTGCCCCTTTCCGTGGCATTGAGGATGGCATTGATGGTCCCAGTGAACGCCCAGGAGAGGGCGTTGTAGTCTACCCGCACATAATGGGTCTTGGCCTGTTCGATCATGCATTCAACCCTGGTTTCATGCTTGAAGCGCATATCCGCGAGCAGGAAATCCATTTCATTAGTGAGGTACTCCTTGATCTCGATGGCGGTGACCCCTTCATTCGCCATTTGGACCTTGTAGCTGATGGCCTTGAGGATGTGATCGATCTTATCCGCCCCCTGGGCGATGGATTCGATATCCTTGCTGTTCTTCTCCCTGATCTTGATGATCTCTTCGTCCGGCAGGTTTTTGAGACGCTCCAAGTTTTCATTCCTGGCCTGGAGAAGCTGGGATCTCCCCATGACCCACATGAGGGGGGTATTGAGGTTGTGGATGATACCACCGAGCAAAGATCCGATATGGCTGAGCACCTTGTCCTTCATTTCTCCTCCATGAATGCACGGTATGCGAGGAACGTGGCATAGATGTCCGCCTTCGAAGCGAGTTCGAAGGGTGCGTGCATGGATAGGAGCGCCGGCCCCAGGTCCACGATATCCATGCCGTATTCTGCCAGGAATTTCGCGACCGTTCCGCCGCCGCCCTCATCCACCTTGCCCAGTTCGCCCGTCTGCCAGGGTATGCCCCTCCGGTTGAGGATGGTCCTGATCCAGCCCATATACTCCGCATGCGCCTCGCTTGAGCCGGCCTTCCCCCGCACGCCGGTAAACTTCGTCACGCACACGCCGTAGCCGATCTTGGCCGCATTCGTCTTCTCATGGACCTCGGGATAGTCGGGGTCCAGCGCCCCGTTAACGTCGCCGGATATGGCTCTGCTCCTGTAGAGCACCCGCGAGGGGATAATCTTTTCCTTCCATCCTTCCGCGATATGCCACAGCACCTCTTCCAGGAACATGCTCTTGGCGCCGGTATTGCCTTCGCTGCCGATCTCCTCCTTGTCCACGAGGAGGGCCACGGTGGTATAAGGCAGCCGCTTGGCATCGGCCAGGGCGGAATATGCGGCCCAGGAGCACACCCGGTCATCCTGGCCGTAAGCGCCGATGAGCGACCGGTCGAGACCCACCTCACGGGCGGGTCCGGCGGGGACAATCTCGAGGTCGGCAGAGATGAAGTCCTGTTCCACGATGCCGTACTTCGCCTTCAGGAGGCCCAGAATGTATCGCTTGACCTTCTCTTCCTTCTGTTCCGTATCCGGCCGTGAGCCGAAGATAATGTTGAGCTTCTCCCCCTGGAAGGCCTCGCTGACCTTCTTTTCCGCGTGCACTTTCCCGGCAAGGTGAGGCAGCAGATCCTCTATGGTGAAGCATGGATCCTGCCTGTCTTCTCCGATGATTATAGCGATGGAGCTCCCGTCTTCCCTCACCACGACCCCATGCAGGGCAAGCGGGCGGGCCAGCCACTGGTACTTCTTGATGCCCCCATAGTAATGGGTCTTGAGCATGGCCAGATCCGTGTCCTCATAGAGCGGGTTCGCCTTGAGGTCAAGCCGCGGGCTATCCAGGTGGGCCACGATGATCCGCAACCCCTCGGACAGAGGCAAAGCCCCTTTCCTGCAGAGGGCGATGGCTTTGCCCCGGTTCTCCATCCGGATGATGCCTCTGCTCGCCATGCCCCAAAGGTAGGTCACCGCCTCCCGCTCGGTCTTGGCCTGCGACAGAAAGGTGATGTACCTCCTGCAATAGGCATCTATCTTGTCTTCCCTGCCTGCGAGGATCTCCCAGCCGGACTTCAGTTTCTTCTTTTCTTCAGTCTCCTTCTTTCTCGGCATCTTGCTTTCCTGTCTCCTTAAGTTCCTCGGCATAGATCACGACCATTTCTCTTACCTCGATACCAGACGGGCGAAGCGCATCCCTCATATCCGCCTATTTTTGTATCCGTTACCTTGAGGATGAAGCTTACCCGTTTCATACGAACCTCCCGGGTATAGCCGCATGACAATGGCTGCATCTGTCTCTCTCCATGCTCTTTTCCTGGATGGCGAACCCTAACCTCTTGATGACGATTTTCCCGCAGTTGGGACAGTAGGTGTGTTCACTCGCGTGTCCGGGGACATTGCCGGTATAGACGAACTTCAGGCCTTCGGAGAGTCCGATGTTCCTGGCCGCTTCGAGCGACTTGACCGGCGTCGGCGGCGCCTTGTCATACTGGTAGCGCGGGTAGTAGCGGCTGATATGCCAAGGGATATCGGCGCTTACGGATTTTATAAACGCGGCGATATCCCTGAGTTCTGCCTGGCTGTCGTTCTCGCCGGGTATGAGTAGCGTGGTGATCTCGATCCATATCCCGGAATCATGATAGGCCTTGATGGCATCGAGCACCGGGGTAAGCCGCGCCTTACACAGTTCCTTGTAGAACCGGTCCGTAAAGGCCTTCAGGTCGATATTGGCGGCGTCCATGATCCCCTTGAACTCGTCCCTGATGACCTCTGCCGAGGTGTATCCGTTGGTAATGATCGTATTCAATACCCCGCGTTCCTTGGCGATCTTCGAGCAATCCAGCACATATTCTATGGAAACGGTCGGCTCAGTATAGGTGTACGATATGCACGCGCACTTCTGCGCCACCGCCTCGGCGACGACCGCCTCAGGCAGAAAGGTTTCGCCTGCTATTCTGCCCGTCTCGCGCGGGTACTGGGATATATCGCTGTTCTGGCAGAAGGCGCACTGTAGATTGCAGCCGACCGTCGCGATCGAGAACGCCCGCGATCCGGGAAGGACATGGAAGAGCGGCTTCTTCTCGATGGGGTCGATATTGGCGGCAATGGACATTGCCCAGACCAGGCTGTAGAGGATCCCGTCCTCGTTCTTTCTTACGGTGCATATCCCGGTCTTGCCTTCCCTGATAATGCATCGGTGCGGGCAGAGCCAACATTGCACCGCTCCATCTTCCCGTCTTGTCCAGAACCGCGCCTCTTGCATGCTAATCTTTGTACCGCGCCCCCTTGTCCGCAGAAAGGCTCAACTGCGCATAACGCTTGAGCACCCCGGTCAGGGATTTCGCAGGCTGTTTCCAGACGCTCTTCCTCCTGCTCAATTCCGCGTCATCCACGAGCAGGTCGAGCCGCCTTCCAGGTATATCTAGAGAAATAATATCTCCATCTTGAACGAAGGCAAGCGGTCCGCCTTCGGCCGCTTCAGGGGAGCAGTGGCCGATAGCCGCTCCCCGTGTCCCGCCGCTGAACCTGCCATCGGTGATAAGGGCAACATCCCTGTCCATACCCATGCCCACAATGGCCGAGGTCGGGGCGAGCATCTCCCGCATCCCGGGGCCGCCCTTCGGGCCTTCATAGCGAATGACCACGATGTCACCTTTGTTGACCACGCCCCCGAGGATGGCCTCGACCGCATTCTCCTCGGAATCGAACACCCGGGCCTTGCCCCGGCGCTGCATCATCTCGGGCAAGACCCCGGACTGCTTGACGACCGCGCCGTCCGGCGCCAGCGATCCCTTCAGGATGGCGATACCGCCCTCCGGCCGATACGCCCTCTCAATCGGCCGGATCACCTCATCATCATATATGCGCGCCGCATCCAGATTTTTACGAAGCATCCTTCCAGTAACCGTCATCACACCCGTATCCAGTACGCCGAGTTCGTTCAAGCGCTTCATCACGCCCTGGATGCCGCCCGCCCGGTACAGATCCTCTATGTGGTGCGGCCCGGCCGGTGACAGGCTGCACAGGTAGGGCACCTTGGAGCTCATGGTGTCGAAGTCCATGAGATCGAGCTCAATACCCGCTTCATATGCTACGGCCGGAACGTGCAAAACCGTGTTCGTCGAGCAGCCAAGCGCCATATCCACGGCGATGGCATTCCTGAAGGCCTGTGGCGTGGCGATGTCTCTCGGTTTGATATCCTTGGCGAGGAGCTCCATAATCTGCATTCCAGCTTGTTTTGCCAGCCGCAGGCGCTCGGAGAACGGGGCAGGAACCGTTCCATTCCCGGGAAGTCCGAGCCCCAGCGCCTCGGTAAGGCAGTTCATGGAGTTGGCTGTGAACATCCCAGAACAGGAACCGCACGTCGGACAGGCGCAATCCTCGAGTTCCTTGAGCTCCTCCTCTGTGATCCTGCCCGCCTTGAGCTGACCGACCGCCTCGAAGACGCTGATCAAATCGACCGTCTTGCCGCGGAGGTTTCCCGCCAGCATCGGCCCTCCGGAGAGCACGATGGATGGTATATTGAGCCGCAGACACGCCATGAGCATGCCCGGTACGATCTTGTCGCAGTTGGGGACGAAGACCAGCGCGTCGAAGGCATGCGCCATGACGACGAGTTCGATGGAGTCCGCAATGATCTCACGCGACGGCAGGGAATACCGCATGCCGGCATGGTTCATGGCGATGCCGTCGCAGATGCCGATGACCGAGAACTCCATGGGCGTCCCGCCGGACAAGCGTACCCCGGCCTTGACCGCGCTGACGATCTGATTCAGATGCATATGCCCGGGGATGAGTTCGTTGGCGGAATTGACGATGCCGACAAACGGCCGTGCGATCTCTTCGTCCGTGAGCCCCAGCGCCTTCAGGAGCGACCTGTGCGGGGCCTTTTCCAAAGATTTCTTTACCTGATCGCTTCTCATCACCTTCCCTTTATCCGCTTTAAGATTTCCCGAAGTATCTCATTTCATCCGCCTGTTTTCAAGATAAAAGCTCAATCCCTCCGACCCTCCTTGGTCTCAAGGAAGGCCAAGGGGAGTCAGGCCAAGGGGATTTGAGCTTTCTGATCGGAAATCGATTGCAACTCAGTTTGACAGGCTCTCCGCGGCCAAGCACCTCTGTTATCAATTCTATGGAGAACTGTTTGACGCGCGGATAGATCTAGCTGGACGCAAAGCGTGCATGGATAAGGAAATTGAGGATATGCAGGGCGACTTCTGCATTCTTATGGATCCTCTGATGGATATGGTGAACGAGAAGGAAGTCATGCATCCCCTCAAACCTCGTCTCGTCAACTGCGACGAGATCATCGTTATCGCCTGGTATGAGGGGGTTATAGCCCGTGGTCTTCCCCCGTCCTCCTGCGATCACTCCCATTTTCACATCGGAGGGGATGGCCGCTTGCTCCTTCAGATCCTCAAGCGTATGGAAAAGGCATGGAAGAAGAGGAAAGGAGGCTACTTTACGTGCACACCATGATCCGCCAACCGGTGTGGCGATCAGGACCACATGCCCCAAATTCGGGAGCGGATAGCGGAAGAGGAGGTCGAGAACAATACGCCCCCCTGTACTGTGTCCGACAAAATGGATCTTCTCCCCTGTCTGCTCTTTCAAGAGCGCAGCAAGACGTTCCGTACAGGAGTGAATACCGCCCGTAGTAACGGGCAGATCCGGCGCGAGCACCTGAAACCCATGCGCCAGGAAGAAGCGTCGCAAGTACCCCATGTCCCATGCTTTCCTCAGGAATCCATGGACGAGAACAACCACCTCTCTGGACATGTCTGTGCTTAGTTTTTTGACTGGGCGGGAGTGGAAAGCAAAGCATAAACCTTTTACATAACAAAAAAGGGGAAATGGATTTCCCTTGTGGGAAAAACATTTCCCCTCTCGTGACATCTTTTTTCTTCTCAGCTATTTTTGTTCCGCTTTCTGGTGAAGATCCCGACGGAAAGCAGCCCCACACCGAGCAACAGGAGGGATGCCGGTTCCGGGACTGGGGCCGGGTTATAATTCACCCCAAGCCGTGCGCTGTCGATATAGAAGTCTCCGCCCAAGGAGGCCAGGGTCACGATAAGCTGGCCATTATCCAGGGCGACGTTATAATCATACTCCTGCGTATTAACTTCCTCGAAGAAAACCTGGCCGGTGTTGGTCCACCCAAGGCCGAACTCTAAGCCATCGCACCTGCCGCCATCGTCGCGAAGTGAGAGATTAAGCTTTCCGGTAATGCTGTCAGTTTCAGCGGGCGGGTTGAAGGTGAAGGTCTGGGACCATTTCACATAATCAAAGCATCCGTCGAGCTTGTTGACAGAGCCATAGCCATAGCTGATGAGCCGGCCCGTGCCGTCGCCCGAATAAGTAGCGCCGGCGGAGCTGAATGTGATGGTGTTCTCGAGTGTTATGGGAGTCGCGATCAGATTCCCCGTGAGGATGAACATAAACACAACCAGCATCGTGATGATCTTTTTCATGGAAAAACCCTCCTAATGTTGCACTTCATGCTGCTGTAGCATTATCAGCAAGAACCATGCCCATTTACATCGATGGAGTCCATATGCATTGCAGATGAGCATGTCAAGGAATAATTGGCGGGGGAATGTAATACAATCTTATAATAATAACTGGGGTATCCACTGTCGCGACTCTTTGATAATGTCCCCTACCAGACTCAATAGAAATGTCCCCTA
>CAYGXB010000186.1:0-6552 GCA_964353605.1 uncultured Bacteriovoracaceae bacterium | reverse complement strand
GAACGTGGTCTCCGTATCTTCGGTGGAGGTGTATGGCATCCGTGTCCCGCTTCCCTGCCCTGAGAGTGCCCCCCTCAACCCCGTCTGCCAGTATGGCCGGGACAAGGTGGCCGCGGAAAGGCTCTGTCGAGAATACCTGGAACAAGGGCTCGATATTACCATCTTCCGCCCGCCCACCATCAATGGACCGGGTCAGAATGAGCCGTTCCTCGTATCGCAGATGGAGGCGATCGCGCGGGGGAAACCCACCCTCCTGCCGGGCGGCGGATCGACCAAGCTGCAAATGGTACATGTGGATGACGTTTCGAGCGCCATCTTTCTCGCACTGGAAAACCAGCGATCAAGAGGTCTGGTCATGAACCTCGGGAGCGACGATGTTCCCACTCTCAAGGAGATGGCAAGCGCTCTGTACCGTCATGCCGGAACGAAGGCCAGGTTCATCAACGTCAATGCCACTCTGGCGAGGGTGATTGTGCATGCGCTCGCGAAGCTCCACCTCTCGCCGCTCGAACCCCAGCACTTGGAAATCGCCCTGCAGGATTATGTGTTCGATACAGCCCATGCGAAACAGCTCCTCGGGTGGAGGCCTACCCGCAATGACATCGAAGCGGCCATCGAGGCATATGATTGGCACATGCAGCATACATAAGATGCCAGATTGCAATAAAAAAGTCTCATAATTTTGAAGAAAAGCAACATGGGACGGCCATCAGGCCCCCCACAGGGGGAGGCCCAAGGATCCGGAGTCACACCTCCCATCCCTCATAGAAAGGGCAGGGGGTAAAGGGCCAAAGGGATTGATTTTTTTGATACGAAACTGATGGGAACAGAGGAGGTGCTCATGCCAGAAAGAAAAGTCAAGGCAGCGGTCATGACCGATTTCAACCGCATCGAGATCCAGTACTTTCCATACCCCGCTGTTGCTCCCGAAGGGGCCCTTGTGCGGATGAAGATGTGCGGGATCTGTGGCACCGACAAGCACCTCTTCGTCGGCATGCCGCCGGCCCCGCTCTTCGTCAAGACCCCGCTGATCCTGGGGCACGAAAACCTGGGGATCATCGAGGAGATCGGAGCGGCCGCGAAGACGAAGATGGCGGTCCAGGGCGGCGAGCTCTCCCCGGGCGATCGGGTGACCTGGTATGCCGGGATCCCCTGTGGAGAGTGCTACCACTGCCGGTTTTTCCCCTCAAATTATCCGGGCACCCTCTGTCTGAATGCAAAGGGTTACGGCCAGAACCTCTCCGCCGCAGACCCTCCGCACCTCTTCGGTGGCTATGCAGAGTATTGTTACCTGCTGCCCGGGGTATGGGTATATCGGATCCCGAATGACATGTCGGACGAGGTGGCGGTGCTCACCGACGTCTTTGCCGCGACCATCGGCGTGCGGAAAGGCATGATGCCGTCTCCGGTGCTGAAAGAGGGATTCGGTCCGGGCGATACGGTGGTGATCCAGGGGTCGGGCCCCATCGGCATGGCAGCCGGCATTACTGCGTGGCTCGCCGGAGCCTACCGGATCATCCTCGTCGGCGGGATGAAGGCGCGGCTCAAGATCGCCGACGAGCTCGGCGTCTTCGACCACATCGTGGATATCGACGAGATCCCGGATAATTTCGAGCGCGCCTTCTACATAGCCTCCCTTACGCCGCACGGCTACGGTGCGGATATGGTCGTGGAATGTGCGGGCGTTCCGGACGCTGTGCCCGAAGGGCTTGCGGTGCTGCGTAGGGGCGGGACCTTCATCGAGCTCGGAAACTTCCTCAACACCGGCTCGACCACCATCAACCCCTTCACCGATCTGTGCTTTAAAAATGTCACGCTCCTCGGGCAATGGTCGTGCCCACCGCAGTCCTTCGATGTGGCGCTCAAGCTCATGGAAATGGCCATGCAGCGTGGCATCCCCCTCGAGAAGATGGTTACGCACCGGTTCGCAATTGAGCAGGCCGAAGAGGCCCTGAAAACGAATGTATATATGAAGGGCGTGATCGTCCCGGCATGAGAGGTCTATATCGATGGATATCATCCTGATCGGCCAGAGTACACTCCTGATCAATCTCGGTGGGGCGGTGATCATGACCGACCCCTGGTGGGGGCAGTTCGAGTTCCTGCGTGGCGTCCCGCTCGGAATGGATCCGGAGCGCATCGAACGCTTGGATCTGATGCTGGTTTCCCATAATCACGTCGACCACTGGTCGCGCCCGGCGATCCATCTGGCACAGCGGTTGGGCACACGGATCGTTGGTTCGCTGAAAGCGGCACGGCGCGCAAACCGGGCCGGGTGTACGGATGTTGTGCCCATGCGGCCCGGCGATTCTCACCGGTTTAAGGAGCTTATCATCCATGCGGTTCCGGCCTTCCATCCCTTTGCACGGGATGCGCTTGGGTTTGTGATTGCGGGCGAGAAGACCATCTATTTTTCAGGCGATACACGCTACACTCCGGATCTCCGTGATGCCCTGCAAACTTTTCATATCGATATCGCCCTGCTGCAGGTGGCGTGCTCGCACTATCCGCTTGTGGGGAAAGACGGCATGGAGCTGGCGGATGCGGCGAGATTGGCTGAAGCTATACAGACAGAAAAGGTGATACCCATACATTATCAGGTTAAGGGGAAGATCATAAACCCGGAAGAGTTGAAATTGTGGCACATAGCCGCAGAGACGGTGGTGCTAGCGCCGGGTATTCCCCACACGCTATGACCAGGGTGTGAACCCGAAATGGTTGTATAGGGGGGAGTTGAAAGAACAAAATGCAGGAACAGGAGCGCGCCGTGTTGGCCCCACCGCGGGGCTGGAGACGTCTGATAACCCTGGGACCCGGTCTGGTGTGGGCGGCCAGCTCGGTCGGCGTGGGAGAGCTCGTCTTTGCCACCCGGGCCGGGGCCCTGTTCGGGTTAGCTTTATTGTGGGCGCCGATTGTATCGATCATTCTGAAGTATTTCATCACCGAACTCGTGGGAAGGTATACCCTTGTCACCGGTGAGAACGTGGTGCAGGCATTTGCACGGGTAGAGGTAAACCTGGGTTTTTTGAGGTTGCCGCCTGGTTGGATACGCTGGATATTCTGGATATTCTTCATCGCGAGTGTGGCGGGGATGGGCGGCATAGCGTTGGCGGTCGGCAGCAGCTTGCATGGATTGTTCCCTGCATTTTCTTACATAACCTGGGCGATAATTGCCCTGGCCTCGGTGGGACTGGTGTTGATGCTGGGGAGCTATAAAGCGCTGGAAATGATCTCACGGTTCTTGGTGGCGGTCATGATCTTCTTCATCTTTTATGCGGTGTTCAAGGCCCCCCCGCCAGCGGGAGAATTCGTGTGCTCATTGGTGCCGCATGTTCCCAGCAATTCACTCCATGAGTTGCTTCCTCTCCTCGGATGGACAGGCGCGGGGGCCATAGGAACCATATGGTTCTCGCTCTGGACGCAGAGTACCGGCAGAGGAGCGACGGGTCCTTCGGCAATCCTGCAACCTGATGAAACCAGGAGAGTGCGGGATTGGATGCAGATCAACCGGATCGATCTGGGAATCAATTCCGCCATAACGGCCGTGCTGACCGTGGGATTTTTGATTGCCGGGTCGAGCATTCTCAGGCCATTGCATATCGTTCCCGGTGGAGAGGGCATGGGAACCGCATTGGCGAAAATAGCCGGGGATTCTTTAGGACAATATGGAGAGATAATCTTTTTGGTCGGTGTGTTCGCGACGCTGTACAGCACCTTATTGGCCGATGTGGACGGACTCTGCAGAGTGGCCAAAAATTTGCTGAAATCCCGTTTAACGGGCGTGCTGTCTATAATCGGTGCCTATCGTATCTTCCTATGCGTATATATCCTGTTTTCCGCTCTCTTTGCTGCGATCATCCCGGCTCCGGTGATCCTCCTGCAGTTCACGGCGCTCATTGACACGCTGCTCCTGCCGGTCGTAATCGTCATGGGCGTGAGCATCTGCCTTCGGTTCCTCCCCAAAGAGTTCCGGCCTGGCCGGTTCACGGTATGCATGGCGTATGGCAGTGCCGCCTTTTTTGCCTTCTTCATCGTATTGCTCGCCATTGCCGTGGGTAAGGGTCTTTCTTTTGGTCTATGAGCAATATCAAGCTTGAGGGAGTCTTAAGTATGAGCAGGACAATAAAGGGAAGGGGTTGGTCCTTAGTGGACCAACCCCTTTTTTTCCTGGCGTACCTAGGGATTTGAAACCCTATTGCCGGTGTGAAAGGCCGGGAATCTATATTTACTTTAGTTGCTGATGCCTTTTCCCAGAATGGGTTTTCCTTATTTTCGGGAGTTTGTCCCTGAGCGGTCGGCTGATGCGGTGAGTATCTGCAATTTCGATCCCGTTTTTACGGAGAAGTGTACTAATTTGGTCTTGATCCGCGCATTTATGCCCTAAGGCAACATGACAGCAGTATGCCTGCCTGATGTGCTGAGGTGTGGCGATCAGACTGAATTGAAAATGAGTATTTTGTAAAATATTTTCTGCTGCTTTGGCATGGTCTATCTCATGAAAGGTGATAATACCGGTTTCTTCAGGGATTTTCTGATAGAATTTATAGAGCCTTCCCACACTCTTCTCAAGGATATCAACGGTATAATCAACATCGCGCCCTGTGTTTTCCCAGCCGAAACTGAAGCGTACCGTGCCTAATGCCATTTCAGGAGGAATCTTCATGGCCATGAGTACATGCGAGGGTTCAATCATTCCCGTTGTGCATGCAGCGCCACCCGAGGCGTAAACCCCGTGTACGTCGAGATTGGCAATAATGGAGAGGCTCTCCAGAGATTCGAAGGAAACACTCAGGATATGTGGCAGCCGTTTTTGGGGATGTCCGTTTATCCTGGCAGATGGAATACGCTTAGAAATAGATTGCTCTAACCTATCACGCAGATAACGAAGATGAGGGAGGTTCTCCTTTAGGGTTGCAGCTGCGATCTCAGAGGCCTTGCCGAAACCTACAATGGCCGATACATTTTCAGTGCCAGGGCGTATCTTCATTTCCTGGCGGCCACCGTATAGAAGGGGGGCGATCCGAGTACCACTCTTTACCCATAGGGCGCCCATGCCCTTCGGTCCGTAAATTTTATGCGCGGAAATGCTCATCAGATCAACCTTAAGCTTACTGACATTCACAGGAATTTTTCCCACGCTCTGGACAGCGTCGGTATGAAAGATAATGCCGTGTTCTTTTGCTATTGCTCCAATTTCTGCGATAGGCTGAAGATTGCCGATCTCATTGTTGGCATGCATGATGGTGATGAAAATAGTATCGTTACTAATGGCTGCTTTCACATCGGCCACCTTTACAATACCATACGAATCCACCGGCAGATAACTTACCCTGAAGCCTCGTTGCTCAAGGTAGCTGCAAACGCTCAGCACGGCTGGATGTTCAATGGCCGAAGTGATGATATGCCGGCCCCTATGCACATTGGCGAAAATGGTCCCCTGAATAGCCAGATTGTTGGCCTCGGTGCCGCCACTGGTGAAGATGATTTCACTCGGCTCAACTCCAATCAGAGCCGCCACTTTTCCCCTGGCTTCTTCAATGGCCTGTTTCGATTTCCGGCCGAAGCTGTAAAAGCTGCTCGCGTTGCCGTAATGGAAGCCAAAGAACGGCAGCATTGTTTCCAGCACATCAGGATGTATCGGGGTGGTGGCAGCATGATCGAGGTAAATATGTTTGTTGTGTACCATTGTTTGTCCTCAGTAACGCAGAGACCTTCTTTGCCAACTCTGCCATTCTACAACCGGGGTTTGCGGTGCTTTTCTGAATCTCTTTATGAAGAGCTCCTGTGCAGGCTATGCCAGAGTGACCAGATGAAGGATATCATTATGGTCTCTTGCCGCCTGATTGATCAGCACTAGTTGCGAAGGCTGTTTCTGTCTTGTTTCCCATCTTCGATGCTTCTGTTCGGTCGCTACGGCTTTCTCCTTACTTAATGAAAGATTCGACCAAGGTCAGCCTAGAGTATATATTGAATAGAATCCTTCGTGGATGGCCTCGTAGGCTTTGCGCGGTGATTTTGCATCACCAATAACAATGATCTGTGCCGTGTCCGCAGATAGTTTTTGCATGAGCTGATTTTCGGCTTGGGTCCCGATTGCCAGCACTACCTGGTCACATTTGATCAAGTCTGTCTTTCCCTGATGTTCCACAATAACACCGTCCGTAGTTATTTCTACGGCTTTTGACTCGGTACGGATGTTTACTCCGTATCTGGTAAGCATTTGCAGTGTGACCCATCTTGTTGAGAGACCGATATCCATACCAATCTTGGGAAGCATTTCGATGATCGTGACCTTTTTGATTCCCTTGGTTGAGAGCTCATGCAGTGTAATCGAATCCTCTGCCTGGGTGAGGAAGAGAAACTGCAGGGTTTCAGCACTTAATGTTCCGATTTTTGCAATTTTTGTAGCCACCTCGATTCCAACCGCACCACCACCGATTACAACGATCTCTTTACCAAGATCGATTCTATCTGCGAGGGCATCCCATGCCTGGACCACGTTTCTGCCATCTACGCCTGGGATGACTGGTTTGAGTGGTTTCCCGCCCGTAG
>CAYGXB010000185.1:0-6606 GCA_964353605.1 uncultured Bacteriovoracaceae bacterium | reverse complement strand
CCCTTGATACCCTTGATAGTACCTGTTGCTGAAGATCCGCTGTTGAAGACCGCTCGCAAAGACCAATGATGCAGCGCACGACTTACAGCAATGGATGTCAAGCTCCCCGAAAAGTCTGAGGAATGGGGGTTCAAAGATTCTATTTTGCCGGGACCACCGTTATCGCTTGCGGCGAGATCCTGAGCACCCGGCTGTCTTGGATGACGAGATTGTAGGCGACATAGGAGAAGCGGCCCTCGTTCACCTTCTCCTCCATCTTGATGCGCGTAGGCGGCCAGAGTGGCTGTTGAAGGCTCCTGCCGCGTATGGTGATGATAGGCCAGATCTCACCGGTCTCAGTCGTTCTGCCCCCCATGAGCCGGAGGAAAAAATGCAGTTTGCCCTGGTGTGCAAGACTCCGGGACCAGAGGATGATAGACACGCCGGAGGCAGCTCTGCCGAAGCCGTCCGCCTTGGTCACCTGCGCTATCTCGGCATTGGGGGAGAAGGCGATCTCCTTGAGTTCAAGGAGGTTTGTCTCCTTGGTTTCACCGATGAGCCTTAAGGGAATGAAGACATCGAGCATGAGATCGCTGAGCTCGCTATTGGTTGCGTTTGCGAGCTTATAGTCAAAAGACAGCACGCCGTCCCCGGCCTTGTATTGGGCGGAATAGTTTGTGCGGATGGTGAGCCCGAAGACTTCGAGACCATCCTTGGACCAGTACAGGGAAGGCTCGCCGAGGTAGTTGTCGTACTGGGCGATCATTGCCTCGCCCGGGGGGATGGCCACCTTTTTCCAGACAAAGCTTGTCTTGTCGCCCGCGGTCTTGATCTCCGGCTTGGCGAGATAGGAGGTCTTCTTCGTCGTAACCTCGATGGGGGAGAAAAGCGGGTCCGGCAGCAGAGATTCCTCCAGAAAGGCGGGATAGTACTTGCCTTTGACGAATTTGCCTGCGGGTATGGGTGAGTTCAGTTCAAGGCTCAAGGGGCGATCCCCCAGGTTGAAAAGCATGGTTTCGTGATTGATGATGGGGGTGAAGTTGCGCGTCTGGAGGGTGTCGCGTTCGATGACATAGAGGCGCTCGGTCTCTCCTCCGGACCCCATGCATGGCATGAGCACCATGACCAGGGCGAGGATGGAAAAGACCGAGCTCTTTTTCACACCTGATGTCCTTGCCTACCTCCGGAAGTACATCATGGGCGCGTTCGGCCGACCCACGAAGCAGATCTGGTTGAAGCCGTAGAACTTGATAACCTCGACTGCGATCTTGGCCTGCGCCTCCTTGGCGCCGAAGTCCAGGAGTCCGTTCGTACCGTCGACCACCTTCCAGGAGCCGCCTATGTAGGCGGCCGTGACGTTGGCCGTATTGAAAGGAATGGCGTCCTCGCCCGGGAACGGTCCCACGGGGGCCTTGCCGGCGGCGGTGAAGTACATCATGGGCGCGTTCGGCCGGCCGACGAAGCACTGCTTGTCAATATTGTAGTGCTTGATGATATTCACAGCCTTCTGGGCATTGGCCTGTAGGGAGCCGAAGTCCAGCATCGACAAGGAGCCGGCGAAGACTCGCCAACTGCCGCTGATCAATACTATCTGGACCTGGTTGGGGTTGAAGGGGATGCAGTCCTCGGTGAATTTGGCTGCTTCCACTGCGGCGAACATGCCGTTATAGCCGTCCAGGCAGAAGGCGCCGGTCAGCCCGTGGGCAGCCGAGGCATCGCTCAGGGCGGTGCCCATGGTCTGGCCCTGGAGCAGGGTCTTATTCCAGAAGTCGACGTCGACGTATTCGGAACGCGTTACGGGCAGGCTGATGATCCCGGCGATATAGGTGCGCGGGTGGTGCTGCATGATGGCGTTCTTCAGATAGAGCATACCGGAGCAGGTGTTGCAGGAATTGAGCAGGATCACGGAGTCGTAGACGCCGCTGAAATTGGTTGAGGAGTTGAAGTCGGTGCTAAAGATCGGGTCGGAGTTCCATTCCACGATGCTGGAAGGGCTGCCGTGGCCGATGTTGTTCCAGGCCAGCAGGCGCGTGCCGTTAACGAGGATGTCCATGATGGCGGGCTTGGTGCTGGCGGAGCCGATCTTGACATCGCTCAGGCCAAAGGCCTGGGCGAAGATGGCGTTCACGTCATTGGTGCACTTCACCGCGCTGGGGAACTCGGTACAGGGGGTGTTGGCCATGCCTTTGGGGCCGTAACCCTGGGGCAGGGAGAGCTGCAGGTTCTTGAGGAGGTCGCTCTTGATCTTGACGGCAACGGCACTGGCGGCTGCAGGCGTCTTCATCACCTCCACCCGCGGGACAAAATCGTCGGATCTCCTTTTCAGAATAAACTGCGCGCCCTCCACATCGTACTCCAGCTTGGAGATCTTGGCGGTATACGTGTCCTTGGCGAGGAACACCACCAGGGCCTCGACCTGGAGCTTGTTTCCCACCCTGCCGAGTACGGTCACCCTCGGCTGTACGGACAGGCTCCGGTTGACGGTGTCGGCATAGTTCTGGTTGACCAGCAGCTTGGTGGCGCTGTCGAGTTGCTGCGCTTCCTGGGCTTGCAGGGTGACGCGGCTGGAGAGGATCTGGATGTTCTTGAGCTGCAGGGGCCCGATAGTGTCCATGGACCTGACCATGCCGGGGTTGACCTGGTTCTGCAGGATTTTATCCCCGGTCGGTGCATCCTCTGCGCGCAGGTCCGGTACCGGCAGGACCCCATTCGGTATCCCCAGGAGCGCGGTCAGGAACAGGAGCAGAAAACCCGTGATAGTTGCCTTGCCGATTGTTTTCATGATCAAACCTCCTTTTACTCGTGCCCTCTCATTCGATGGAGAGCACGGTGTTTGTATCCCCGGAAAGGCTGAAGACGATCCGGTGGGTTACGGCGGTATAGGTCTCCCGGTAAAGGAAGAGGGCCATGAGCGCATATTGTGCCTTTTCCCGGTCGACCAAGGTTATCTGGCCCTTGGCCTTTATACTCAGGCTCACGTCCTTGCTGAAATGCTTTTGAAGCAGCTCCTTGCCCACGGCCATGAGCCGCTCCTCAGAGGGCAATCCAGGCCCGAGCGCCTGAGTGTCGACCACGATTGAGATCACTTCCTGACCCTCGGCATTACCCATGGCCGTTTCCGCAAAGCCGGCGAACAAAAACCCTGCCAAAAAAAGCATCAGGCAGCCGCCCCTGGAGAGAGGAGAAGCCGCCACCGAAGGTAAAGCCTTGTTTGTCCCCCATACCCGCATTATGCGTACGCATAGTCCTTTCATGGTCTTCGGGGCGAATCTTCAAAGCTGGGCCGGCACGATGGATGCCCATTGTATTGCTTCATACATATAATCGATGCAGGTGAGAAGTCAACCCAAGAGAGCAATTATAGTAACTTTATAGGGCGGGTGTGCTACCCGCCCCAAAGAAGAGTCATCCTTTCACTGCATGGGCGAGGTTTTTACCTTCACCTAGGGTGCGGGCGTGGCTTGCGGCGTATTCATGATGCCCGTCGTCGACTGGAGGGAGCCGGGCATTGGGCCGAGCGGTTGAGTACCCGGGACATTCTCCTGGGTTGGGTTGAATCCTCCTTGCTGCGGCAGATTGAATCCGCCCTGACCCTGCGGCGGGGTGTATCCGCCGGAGGATGTGCCCTGGGGGGTCGTTAAGCCGCCCGATGACGGATTGAATGACGGTTGCCCCTGCGTATCGAATCCGCCTGACTGGCCCTGGGACGGATAGGACTGCTGACTCGACGGGTAATATGGTTGCTGGGTCTGTTGACCGAAGGGCTGCTGGGTCCCGGTCTGAACGCCCCACGGGCTGGTGCCGCTCGTGGTACAGGCGACATCGGGTGGGGTGTAGATAACCAGGGTGACCGTGGTGCCGTACATCGCTGTCCCTCCGGTTGCAGGCGTCTGTTTTACCACCTTGCACTCCATGCCTTCATACTTCTTTGCCGTCGTCTTCACGCTCACGTTCAGCCCCGCCTGCTGCAGGGTGGACATGGCGGTCGCCTTTTCCATCCCCAACACGCCCGGGATCCTGATCATGCTCTGGGTAACAGGGTTGGTCCTCGGCTGGGAGCCGGCCCTGTCCAAGGGACCGCCGTAAAGCGGGCCTACGCACAAGAAGATGATCATGCCTGACAACGGCAGTATGCCTATGGATTTTTTCATGGCTTTTCTCCTCCTTTGATGAGGTGCACCTCCCGCACCCATCCCTCCCTCTCCGGCCATCCGGAGCCTTCCAGGGAGATGAATTTGATGCTCTTCGGTTTCGGGTCCAGTTGCATGAGGTCATAGATGTAGCGATACCAGACCCCTTCCGGCACCTTTTGGCCGTTGACGCTCAGGTTCGGACCCTCCGGTGCGAGGGCAAAAAACCCTCTCCAGAAGAGCGTATCCCTGCAATGCTCTTTTCCGTTTATATCTTCATAACAGACGGCGATGGCGACCGGTGCCTGCCGTCCATCCGGACCGGTCCCGCCGAGGGTCTGCCTGGTCACCTTGACATCCGCCCGGAGAATGAGCGACTGTGCGCCGCTCACATCCGCATCGATCCTCTGCAGAATCCCTTCGCGGTCTTGGCCCTTCGCATTCGCTAAGCGCAAGCCTTGATCCTGCAGGGAGAAGGAATTCACGTCCGACGACATGGCATAGTTCCGGTGGGGGCTCCAGTGGTTGAGCCCATCCTTGAACCAGCCGTTCTGGACGAGATCGCCGGGGATTGGGAGCACGGGCAGGGGCTGCTGGTCCATGGTGGGGTTCGGTCTTTCCACGATATAGGCGACGGCCTCCCGTTCGCCGGAGAGGACGAGATTGGTCGGGCCTTCCAAAAAGGTAACCCCCCTGGCCATGGTCGACAGGGGTCCCGAAGGCGGGCCCATGATGAATACCGTATGGGGGAAGGGAACAAAACCCGTATTCGACGGGGGGACCTCAACGATGATATAGAGCGTAGTGCTGGTGCTCAGCGGCGAAATGGCCATATGCCACCGGTATTCGATCTTTTTGTAGTTCGTCCTCACCGTGGGACCCATGGGCAGGTCTATACGGCTTGACCAGGAATCGTAAGGCCAACGGTCAAAGAGCGATACGGCCACCCGCCGGTTCATCGCCGGATACGTGAGCCCAAGCGTATACTCCCCGGGCAGGAGATTGACGAGATAGAGCAGGGAATAGCTGTTGGCGAAATGGAAGCCCCGGTTGGAGAAGGGCAGGAGGCTTTGCGTAGAGTAGGGAACACCCAGCGGTATTTCGATCACATGGGACTCGCCGTACGAGCCCAGATTGAAGATGCTTTGCGCCTGAGCCGGAGTAAAACACAAGAGGGCGAGGAGCAGGAAAAAGGAACACCTGCTCAGGACGGGCATCACTCGCTCTCCTTCCCGTAGCGCTTCACGAGTTCGTATACAGCCTGTTCGATGCATGCCCGCAGCGCCTCGTCCACGCCTTCGCGCTTCTCATGGGCAGCGCCCACATCGGCGCCCTGGAGATCCTTCTTGGTAAAGCTCTGCACGAATGATCCGACCCCGCTGACCGCACCGCCTAGGGACTTAATCGGCTTGCGCACATTGACCGAGTCGATGACCGTCCCATCTTGTACATCAATGATCCTCACGTCAAGTCCGATGGTGGCCTTTTCGCCGCTCACATCCAGCCCAAGTCCCTTGATAGTGCCGCCGAGGCCCGTTTTGCTGGCGCTCGGGTTCGCCTCGGAGACCGTGCCCTCGAAGATGAAATCCGCACCCCTTAATTGTTTCGAGGCCGCCGTTCCGCTGGTTTGCCCCTGCGCATTGAGCTGCTTCTCGATCATCACGCCCTGCTGCATCCGCTGGCGTTCGGCTACCTTGAATGCCCCGGACTTGATGAGCGCCGTGGTGAACATGTCGGTCGCGGCGGTAGCCGTTATCTCGGGAACCCCGCTCCTGAACTCGTAGATCGTGACGACCTTGCGATCGCCCTGAGCCCTCGGCAGGCTTTGCAGCTTTTTCGTCGTCTTGGACTGGTCGATCTGCGGCTCCTCTTCACCCAAGGTGGCGCAGGCTGTGCCTGCAAACAGAAAGGTGATAATTACGATCCAGGATATCAGGCTCATCATTCGGTAAGTTTTATTCATAATGGTCCTCCTTCGTAACATATAATACTGTACAGCGATCTTTTTTCAACATCTTAGCATGTCCTATAGCAAAATCAGTCCGCCATTTCTATATGTATTCATCCCCATAGATCTCTACCCCAAAAGATAAACCCTCATAGATCATAATTTTGTACGAAAGCAATCTTGGAGGGCCGTCAGGCGCCCATTGGGCGAGGGCCAGGGATGGCCCGAGTCACACCCCCGACCCCCGTCCCTGATCTTTGTAGAGACTGGGGAATACGCCACTGCGGGCTATCTTTAGTACTTGAAATCGCACGCCCCACAGCCGTAGATCTTCACGCCCTGCGGCAATGCGGCCGGGTTGATTCTGAAGCCGGCTTTCTCAAGCCCGGTCCTGTCGATGGAGAGGGTGCCGTTATTATCCACCTTCACCTTCACCTTAAAAGGCTGAAAGCTTCGCGTGAGGGTGAGGGCTCCCCCTAGGGGCCGGCTGAAACCTAAGACATCAATCTCATCCGAATGTTCCGCTTGCTTTAGAGCGCTGCCCTCGAA
>CAYGXB010000184.1:0-6621 GCA_964353605.1 uncultured Bacteriovoracaceae bacterium | reverse complement strand
CATCAGATGGCCTCCCTTGCGAACTCGCACCTGGTCGTGTCGAAGGGCGTCCAGGACAATGCCACCATCTCCACCATTAGTAAGGTATCAGGCACAGAACGCGTCATGGAACTGGCGCGGATGATGGGTGGGGAACATCCGAGCTCCAAGGTTATCGAGCATGCCAAGGAACTCATTCGCTCCCAAAGAGGGGCGCGGGGATAAGTTCCTAATGCGGAATATCAAGGCTACCCAATAGAATTCAAACCACTATCGCTTGTAAGGACAAGTCATATCCTGATCTTCTGTTCACTGAGGGATTTAAAGCATCGGGGGAGGGGGGTGTGACGGGGGAAAAGGGTTGACTTTCATGCCTCAGGTGCTACATAAGCGGGGATATTATGATCAGGAAGGCTATCATCACGGATGTCCCGGAGATCAAGCGTCTCATCGAGCCGTTCGTCAAGAAAGGATTAATGCTCCCGAAATCCCTCCACTCGCTCTATACCTCGATCAGGGATTTCTGGGTGATGTATAACGATGAGAGACAATCGATCATCGGCTGCTGTGCGCTCCAGATTTCGTGGGAGGATATAGGGGAGATCAGAACATTAGCCGTGCCGGAGTCACACCAGGGAAAGGGGTATGGCCTTGTGCTTGTGGAGACCTGTATTCTGGAGGCGAAGGATTTAGGGCTCAAGAGCCTCTTCACCCTGACCTATGCACCAGATTTCTTCCGAAAAACGGGTTTTATTGAGATCGAGAAGGCGAATCTGCCCAACAAGATATGGGCGGATTGCATCCACTGCCCGCATTTCCCGGAATGCGACGAGACGGCCTTGCTCTTAAAGATCGGCGAATAGAAGCGGATGACTCTGAACGATAAGATCGCTCAGGCACTAGATCACTTGAAGAAAAGAGACGTTTCTTTCTTTGAGGTTTTTGCCCTCGGCACAGATGTCATTCGCGCGGAGGCAAAAGAAGGGAAGGTGCATTCCCTGGAGAGGGCTTATGAAGCGGGCTTGAGTATCAGGGTACTTCTTGAAGGGGCCTTGGGCTTTGCCTATGGGAGAGAGGCAAATGCAGAACTTATTGAAGCCGCGATCGTTTCAGCACGGCATCAATTCAAGGACAAGCACAATCATATACCGGATGTCCGTGCAGCGTACCAGGTCTTGGATATATTTGACGCACGAATTGCAGGATCTAGCCCTGATAAGTGTATAGCTAAGGCAGTTGAATTAGAGGCAGCTGCTAAAGAGTACGATCAAAAGGTGCAGCAGATCAGAAAGGCGTCTTTTTCCCGGGGTATCGCCGAGCTCCGTATTGTAAACTCCAGCGGTATTGACGTCGCGGGAAAAAGTACTAGTTGCACGGCTTCCATCATGGTCAAGGCGAGAGAACATGATGATATGCAGGCTGGGTATGAGTTCGACATAAGTCATGATTGGGCAGGCATCGATGTACAGGAAGTTGGGAGAAACGCGGCCCGCAAGGCGATCGCCATGCTCGGGGCCCGACAAATACACACCATGCGGATCCCGGTGGCCTTCGACAATGCCTCAACCGCTGAATTGCTGGAGATCCTCGCGCAGGCTTTTCACGGCGAGAATGTTCTCAAGGGCAAGTCCTATTTGAAAAACAAGCTCGGGAAGCAGTGTTTCTCCCGCACGATCTCCTTGGTCGACAATCCCCTGGATACGCGGGCGTCGGATGCCATGAGCTTTGACGGGGAAGGGATTCCCTCGCGAAGGACAGTTCTGGTTGAAAACGGGATCGTGAGGTCATTTGTATATGATAGCTACTGGGGAGCAGTCGCCAGTAAATCTTCTACCGGCAACTCTATCAGGGGTAGCTATCGCTCCACTCCCACTCTGGGACTCAGGCATCTCTGTCTCATCCCAGGAGAGCATATCGCCCAGCCGTTGCGAGAGATGCGGAAGCTTCTCAAGATTACCGATATCATGGGTCTGCATACCGCTGATCCCATCTCCGGCGAGTTCTCGGTCGGTGTGAACGGCTTTCTTTTCGAGAGGGGTGCGGAGCTCTTCCCCGTGAGGGAGGCGGCCATTGCTGGAAACATCTATGAGATGTTTTCGCACGTACTGGCGGTTGGGAACGATGTGCGGGGTTTTGGCCGTGTATCGGCGCCATCACTCCTGGTGGACGCCATGGACATCAGCTCAAAATAACAATACTCCATGGACAGGCATGAAGATACATATTGAACTACACACTCCGCTGTTCTATGAGTGTCATAAGACAGGTGTATAATCGTGTTTGAATGGCTGATCAAGATAATTGGCAGCAAAAATGAGCGTGAGTTGCGGAGTCTTGCTCCCCTCATCGATCGGATCAACGCGCTGGAGGCAACCTACGCGGCGATGAGTGAAGTGGAATTCAAGGCCCAAACTCCACGTTTCAAGGCGATGCTCGCCCAGGGAGCCAGCCTTGATGACATACTCCCGGACACCTTTGCCGCGGTCAGAGAGGTGTCAAAAAGGACCCTATCGATGCGTCCCTTTGATGTTCAGCTCCTGGGCGGGATAATCCTCCATCAGGGAAAGATCGCCGAGATGAAGACCGGTGAAGGAAAGACCTTGGTTGCCACCATGCCCGTTTATCTGAATGCCTTACTCGGTAAGGGCGTTCATGTCGTGACCGTGAACGATTACCTCGCCAGGAGAGACGCAGAATGGATGGGCCATATCTACAAATTTTTGGACATGAGCGTCGGGGTCATCGTCCATGGCCTTGATGACCGGCAGAGGCGGGAGGCCTATCACGCTGATGTAACCTATGGAACGAATAATGAGTTCGGGTTCGACTACCTCAGAGACAACATGAAATTTGCTATGGAGGATTATGTCCAGAGGGATTTCTATTATGCAATCGTTGACGAGGTGGATTCCATCCTGATCGACGAGGCGCGGACGCCGCTCATCATATCAGGTCCTTCCGAGGAATCCACGACCAAGTACTATGACGCGAACAATGCCATCGTTGCACTCCTGCGAGGGGAAGATGCAGAGAAGCTCTACAACAAGGATGAAAAGGCGAATACAGTCGTGTTGACCGAGGAGGGCATCGATTTTGTCCAACGCTTCCTGGGCAAGGAGAACCTCTATGACCCCTCCGAATTCGAAACCGTCCACCATCTCAACCAGGCATTACGAGCCCATACACTTTTCTCACGGGATGTGGATTATGTAGTCAAGGAAGCAGAGGTGCTCATAGTTGATGAATTTACCGGCCGGCTCATGCCGGGTCGGAGGTATTCCGAGGGATTGCACCAGGCCTTGGAAGCCAAGGAGGGGGTAAAGGTTGCCAATGAAAATCAGACCCTCGCCTCCATCACATTCCAGAACTACTTCAGGATGTACGAGAAGCTTGCGGGCATGACGGGTACGGCAGAAACCGAAGCGCTCGAGTTCAAGAAAATCTATGACCTCGATGTTGACGTCATCCCGACCAATATGCCTATGATCCGGAAAGACCATAATGATGTAATATACAAGACCGAGCAGGAGAAATATCGGGCGGTCGTCAGAAAGATCGAGGAATGTCATGTCAAAGAACAGCCCGTCCTCGTCGGCACGATCTCCATCGAGAATTCGGAAAAGGTCTCGAAACTGCTCAAGCGCAAGAACCTCCCACACCATGTTCTCAATGCCAAGCACCATGAACACGAGGCGGAGATTGTGGCCCAGGCAGGACGAAAAGGCGCCATTACCATCGCGACGAACATGGCGGGCAGAGGAACGGATATCATTCTCGGCGGCAATCCGGAATTCCTCGCCAAACAAAAGGCTTTAGGAGAAAATGCGAATTATGCGGAGACTCTTGCAGACTTCAGGGAAGAGTGTGCCAAGGAGCATGAAGACGTTGTAAAGGCGGGCGGTCTCTTTATCCTCGGCACAGAACGCCATGAGAGCAGGCGGATTGACAATCAGCTCCGGGGCCGTTCGGGTAGGCAGGGGGATCCCGGGGAATCACGATTCCACCTTTCCCTGGAGGACGACCTACTCAGGATATTCGGTTCGGAACGGATATCCTCCATCATGGACAGACTCGGCGTGGCCGAGGATGAACCCATTGTCCATCCACTGATCAACAGGAGCATAGAGAGCGCCCAGAAAAAGGTCGAGGGACGAAACTTCGAGATCAGAAAACACCTCCTGGAATACGACGATGTGATGAACAAGCAACGCGAGGTCGTGTATTCGGAGCGAAGAAGGATCCTCTCCGAGGAGAGCCTCAGGGGATCGGTTGAGGAGATGATTGATAATGCTGTCAGCGATATGATCGGTGTCCATATCCCGCGTAAAGGTTCCACATCTGAATGGGATATGGAGGGCCTTAAAGTCCGACTCAGGAATCTCTTCGGGCTGGAGCTCGCCTATGAAACGGAAAAGGGTGCGAATAGCGCCCCGTTAAAGGAATATATTATCAATGAAATTCAAAAGTTATATGATGCGCGCGAACTAGTATTTACCCCGGAGGTCATGCGCATGGTGGAGCGACAAATTCTCCTCATGACATTGGATAGCTTCTGGAAAGACCATCTCCTGTCCATGGACCACCTCAAGGAGGGGATCGGTCTGAGGGGTTATGGTCAGAAAAATCCCTTGCGGGAGTACCAGCGCGAGGGATTTGATGCCTTTGTGGGCATGCTAGAAAGGGTCAAGGAACTCTCCTTGGAAAGGATCTTCAAGATCCAGATCCAAAAGCAGAGCGATGTCGAGCGCATTTCTCGCCGGGAGAGAAGACAGCGGATGCAGATGAGCCGAGGGACTGATGCGGAACGGCCCACCACTGTGAAGCGGCAGGGCAGGAAGGTAGGGAGAAATGAGCCGTGCCCGTGCGGATCAGGCAAAAAGTATAAACAGTGCTGCGGGAGGGCTGAATGATACCGGAGGGTTTCCTCTTCTCAGCCATGAACGCAGGGGTGAAGGGTGCTGATAGTATGAAGCTCGACCTAGGACTGGTGTTTTGCACTCAACCCACGGTCTCTGCAGCGGTATTCACCCGAAATGCAATAAAGGCAGCTCCAGTGATCATAGGAACGGAGATCATCCAGAAAGGTTCTGTCCGGGTAATCCTTGCCAATTCGGGAAATGCAAACGCCTGCACCGGTCAGCGCGGGATTGAGGATGCTAGGAGCCTTATGGCTGCCGTTGCGAACTGCCTCGGTTTGAAGTCTACAGAGGTTTTCCCCCTCTCGACAGGGGTGATCGGTGTACGGATGCCCATCGAACGGATGTTGGACAAGATCCCCGCGCTTGTCCGTAATCTTGCTGACAACCTAGCCGGATTTGCCAACTCGATCATGACGACCGATACTTTCCCCAAAGTGGCAACCCGCAAGGTGGGAAAGGCGAAGGTGCTCGGCATTGCCAAGGGCGCCGGAATGATCGCTCCAAACATGGCCACAACCTTGGCGGTTGTCCTTACCGATGCACAGCTTGTCCAGACACAACTCAATGATATTATTAATGAATCAGTCATAGAGACCTTCAATGCCATTACGGTCGATGGTGATACTTCCACCAACGATACTCTGGTAGCGCTCTCATCCTGTATGGTTAAGGCTGAACCGAAGGAGGTGCGACGCGCCATCCGGGAGGTCATGCATGAGCTCGCCCTGATGGTGGTGAAGGATGGAGAAGGAGCGACGAAACTGGTGAATGTCAGGGTAGAAGGTGCGTCAAGCGATGGAGAAGCCTGCAAGGTGGCCATGTCTGTGGCGAAATCACTCCTGGTAAAGACGGCGTTATTCGGGGAAGACCCGAACTGGGGACGGATCATGTGCGCCATCGGGTATAGCGGTGTAGCGATCGATCCCGATTGCATTACGATCAAGATCTCCGGCCTTCCTGTTGTGGAGCAGGGACAGGAAGCATTGTGTTTTAATGAGCAAAAGGTCCATGAGGCGCTCAATGCATGCGAGATCACTATCGAGATTGGTCTGGGAAACGGCATCGGTTCCTTCCAGGCGTGGACGACGGATATCTCGTACAAGTACGTTGAGATCAATGCGTCTTACCGGACCTAATATGACATACGCAATGTCTGATAATATATGTTATGTTAAATTATTACCTAACTTTGTTTTTTGTATTCTATTTCTCCACACCATGTCCCTTCACTTATCTTTTAACCTATTCGGAACCCTTCCTTGCTGGGTTAATTTTCTTAATCACGTGTATTCGGGACGAGGAAACATACATGTTGTCTTCGAGAAATGCAATATAGGGCAAATAGTAAGGTTTTTTCTTTGAACTATCAATTGATTATAAGAATAATCCAATGTATACCCTCTGAATCTTTGAAGGGTAAAAGTATTTTCTCTTGGCCTTAGCTTTACTTACTCACGTATTCGTAAGAACAAATGATATTGAACAGTTACGTCGTGTTAATCTCGAATACGGGTTAATTCTTCGAAGCTTGCTACGTTACGCCCTACCCTTTGCACAAAACGACTGAAGTTAAATATAATAAAGGCAGGGTAAAAGGCCAAGACGGGAGCATCCATGCAGTTGCTGGCAAAGTCGGCGTGGAATTTAGCCTTTAACAAACCGGTATCCCTGTCAACACTCTTTAGAAATGTCCCCTCCCTCGTTGATTGGTTTTATGCCCTGG
>CAYGXB010000183.1:0-6642 GCA_964353605.1 uncultured Bacteriovoracaceae bacterium | reverse complement strand
AGGGAACTCGCCCCGGGGGGAAGGTACATCCTCTCCGCCGCCCATGGCCTGAGCTCCACGCCGGCCCACAAGATGCAGGTGATGGTGGAGGCTGCCCATTGCTACGGGAAATATCCTCTCGACGTCCCGTGAGATGGCTGATCCTTGCATTTCCCAGGGGGCTGTATGGATGCAATATTTCTTTTTTCCTGGTCTCTTCCTGTGGTATAGTGAGTTTATATGCAAACGTGGTGTGATAATTTTGCGTAAGGGGGAGACATGGCAAAGGTAAAGATGAGTCGCAGAGATATCACCACCTTGACGCTCCTCTTCATCATGACCCTGTTGCTGTTTGCCGACCAGATGATCATGTCGGCCATCCTCCCGGAACTCTCCCGGGAATACGGGGCGAGCGAGACGACCCTCGGTCTGATCGGTTCCGCATTCACCCTGGTCGGGGCGTTCATGAGCATCTTCTTCGGGTATATCTCTGACAAGGCCTCGCGGAAGGCGATGCTCGTCCTCGTCATCCTCATCGGGGAAATCCCCTGCATCCTTACCGGCGTTCCCTTCTTCACCCAGACGCTGAGTGCCTTTGCCGCCTTGCGATTGCTTTCCGGCATCGGTCTTGGAGGGGTCTATCCCGTAGCCTTTTCTGTCCTCGCGGACTATTTCAAGGAGGAGCACCGGGCGACTGCCTCAGCCTGGATGAACATTGCATGGGCCATCGGCGCCATCCTGGGGGTCGTCCTGGCCGGGTACCTCACGAACAGCTACGGGTGGAGGATATCCTTCATCCTGATCGGCGTCCCAAACATCCCGCTGGCGCTCTTCTTCGCCCTCTATGCCAAGGAGCCCGAAAGAGGCAGGACCGAGGATGCCTTGGAAGACCTCATTCAGAAGGGTCTCGTCTATAAACAGACGATTCATTTGCGGGATTTCAAGATCATCCTTTCCAACCGGACCAACCTGTATACGTTCCTCCAGGGAATCCCCGGCTGTGTTCCCTGGGGCATCCTCACCTACTGGGCGATTACCTTCTTCCAGGAGTACCGGCATTTATCCAAGGAGATGGCCACGACGATATTCCTGATGGTTGGCATGGGTAGTACCCTCGGAGGGCTGTTTTTTGCCTATGTCGGAGCGTGGCTCTACAAGAAAGCCCCGAAATATATGCCGATCTTATGCGGGATCATGGTGCTGGCAGGCATTATCCCGAGCTTGATTCTCATGAACATGCCCGTCGGCAACTTCTCGTTTTACCTCATACTCGGCTTTTTTGTCGGCTTCCTTATCTCTGTTGGGGTGGCCAACGTCCCGGCCATGATCATGAACGTCAACCGGCCGGAACATAGGGGCACGGTCTTTTCCGTCCTCAATATCACCGCCAATATCGGTCAGGGTCTCGGGCCGGCTATAGGCGGTCTGCTCATCCCCTTCGGCTACCTCTTTACCATGAACTTCGCCGTATCCTGGTGGGTACCCTGCGGACTCCTCCTCTTTTTGGTTGCCAAATATATCACCCAAGACCGGGAAGCCCTCCGGTTGCTCATGGAAGAGAGGGCCAGCGAGATGATCAGTTCTGCCGAACCCAGGAAGGAGGTCTAAGGGGAAATGCGTGCGGGGGAAATTGAGGAGGAGCGTATATGTCGATGACCTTTAGAGAAAGGTTGCTCGCCACGGTCAGGTTCGAACCGCTCGACCGGCCTTTCCGCATGGAGACGATAGGGTTCTGGACAGAAACCCTGGCCCGCTGGCATGGAGAGGGTTTGCCCGCTGAAGTAAACGCCGAGATCAATGCGATCATATACAGCGGGTTCGACCTGCAGTTGCCGCTCGATCTGGGTTCGCACCTCCATCCGGGCTTCTACCCCCTGTTCGAGGAGGAGATCATCGAGCAGGACGAGCACTATACGGTCAAGCGCGATATCGCCGGTTCGATCGTCAAGGTGCTGAGCGACGGTACGAGTACTCTCCCTGCCTGGCTGGATTCGCCGGTGAAGGACCGCCGGAGCTGGGAAGAAGTGAAGGTGCGGCTCGATCCCGAAACCCCCGGTCGCCACGAACTGTCCGAGCTGTTCCTGCGGATGCCCGGCACACAGGATTGGCCGGTGTGCATCTATATCCCGGGGCTCTTCGGCACGCACCGCCACCTCCTGGGCTTTACCCCCCTGATGCGGGCATACCGGAAGCAGCCGGACCTGCTCCATGACATCGCGCAGCATTGGGTCAGGCTCTGGAAGGGTATCATTTCTCATCTCTGCGATATCCGGCGCCCGGACATGGTGAATCTGTGGGAGGACATGTGTTACAAGAACGGTCCGATCATAAGCCCAAAATTTTTCGACACCTTCATGAGCCCTTATTACAAGGAACTGCTCGGCTTCCTCAAACAAGATCTGGACATCCCGATCATCGGCGTGGACACCGACGGCGACATGCACCTCCTGATCCCCAAGTTCGTCGAGGCCGGCGCGAACCTGATCTGGCCCTTCGAGGTTCTATCCGGGATGGATGTCCTGGAGGTGCGCAGGCAGTGGCCCCGTGAGTTCGCGATATGGGGCGGTATGGACAAGCGTGCCCTGGTAAAAGATCGCGCGGCGATATCCGCCGAAGTCATGCGGGTCGTGCCGCCCATGCTGAGCTGCGGCGGGTATATCCCGTGCATCGATCACAGTGTCCCCCCGGATGTGTCATTCGAGAATTGGAACTATTACCTCCATCTGGTGCGCGAGCTCGGAGAGCGCACACCGGTGAAAGGTTCAGCCTAACCTATGAGAACACATGGGGAAGAAGAGCAATATAATATCCATAGTGCAGAGAATAATAATAGCAAAGAGAGGAGGAACCCATGAAGGAATCCATGCAAGCCGTCCAGAAAGCTATTGATGAACTGGATATCGACCGGATCAAGGATATCGTGCAAAAGTGTCTTGACGAAGGGATACCGCCCGTGAAGATTATCGAAGACGGCATCAGCAAGGGGTTGGAGCAGGTCGGGAAGAAATTCGAAGAGGGCGAGTATTTTCTTGCCGATCTGGTCATGGCCGGCGAGGTGGTGAACGAGGCCATGCCCATCCTGCAGGCCAGGATGGATCCCGCCGAAACGGGGAAGAAAGGCAAGGTGATCCTGGCGACCGTGCAGGGCGACATCCATGAAATCGGGAAGAGTATCGTGGGCATGCTCCTGGCCGCCAACGGCTTCGAGGTGATCGATCTCGGGGTGGATGTCCCCGCGGAAAAGATCATCAGCACGGTTAAACAAACGGGTGCCAAGCTCATCGGGCTCTCAGCCCTCCTCAGCACCATGGTGGGCAGCATCAAGCAGGTGGTCGAGGGCGTCGGCCGTGCGGGGTTGACAGGCAAGGTCAAGATCGCCATCGGCGGTGCATGCACATCGGAGCAGCTCCGGCAGGAGATGGGCGCTGACGCCTACGGCGATAACGCCGTCCAGGCGGTGAAGATCTTCGAGGAGCTGCGACACACGGTATGAGGACCACCTCGTTCCCCGTCATCGCACCGCTCGCCTCCAGCAGGGGCATCCGCTCCACCGGCTGCGACTGCGTGCCGGATGCCCGGCGAGCGGATTTGGCTATGTTCAGAGATACGGCGATGGCATAAGGATATAAAAGGCCATGCAAGGCTTGAGCGTCACCCTGCTCCCTTCCGGGAAGTGTCAAGAGTTTCCCCCAGGTACGCTTCTGGCCGAGGTCCTGTTCGATATGGGGGTGGACCTGAGAACTCCCTGCGGCGGCAAAGGCAGTTGCGGGAAATGTGGGGTCAGGGTAGCAGGGGCCTTATCGGAAAAGACCCCGCGGGAGCAAAAGATCTTCAGGGACAGACCGGGCATGCGACTCGCCTGCCAGACCCGCATCCTGGGGGAGGTAAGCGTCTCGCTCGACGAGGGTCCCCTGGGCATATCTAGGACTTATCCCGCCCTCGTTCCGCGGGCGCGGTATTCCATCGCTGTGGACATCGGGACCACCGCGGTGCGGGTCTCGCTCGTGGACGGAACACATGGCCGGACATACGAGCTCGATGCCTTCCTCAATCCCCAGCGGCGTTTCGGGCATGACGTGATCTCGCGTATAGCCGCTGCAGCCGACCCTCCAGCAGCAAGGCGTTTGAGCGCCCTCATCCGCAGTGCGGTCACCGCCTCGATCTCGCGGGCCTGTACCGCGATGTCGTTGCCGGGGGACGCCATTAACGAGATCGTCTTTGCCGGCAATACGACCATGCTGTACCTCCTCTTCGGGCTCGATGTCGCACCATTGGGGAGATACCCCTATGAAGCATCCTGCCGCGACTTTGACGGCTTTGCCCCAGCCGATATAGACGCAGCCCTGTTTCCAAAGGCATGCATACACGCCTTGCCCGTCTTGAGCGCTTTCATTGGGGGCGACCTCATCGGCGGCCTGAGCGTCTGCCATACCATGGATCTGGCGCGACGCGTCTTTTTCATCGACCTCGGCACCAACGGCGAACTCTTCCTCATCGATCCGGAAGGAAACATATTCGCCACGTCCTGCGCCATGGGTCCCGCCCTGGAAGGCATGAACATATCGTGCGGCATGACGGCGGATACCGGCGCCATCAACCATGTATGGGAGGATAATGACACGCTTCGGTACGCCATGATCGGCGACGGGGAACCCGTTGGCATAACCGGCACCGCTCTCATCGATATCCTCTCCCTCTTCCTCAAGCGGCGCATCATCACGGAAAGTGGCAAATTCATCCGGGGGCCACTACCTCTCCCGGCTCGGTATGCCGAGGAGTCCAAGCACAGTCAGGTCGAGCTCTGGGGCGACCTTGCAATCACCCAGAAGGATGTCCGCAACGTCCAGCTCGCAAAAGGCGCCAGCCTTGCTGCCTCCCGCATGCTCATGCAGGAGGCGGGGTGCGGTCCCGAAGCAGTAAGGCACGTCTTGATAGCGGGAGCCTTCGGGGAACACCTCGACCTGAAGAATTTCAGATCGTTGGGGTTCATACCGGAATTCCCCCATGCCTCCTACGCGTTCCTCGGCAACACCAGCCTGAAGGCGGCCGAACATGTCTGCCTGGACCGTGATTTCCTGGCGCATGCGCAATCCTTGAGGGACAAGGTCCAGGAGGTCACGCTCTCCCGCAACCCATGCTTCCAGCAGGAGTTTCTGGAGGCCATGACATTCTCTCCATAAGGGGTGAAACATGCAAGCGACAACGATATTGGACGCCATTCCATATGATGTGGACGAGGATCTCTATTACAAGGTCCTGCGCATCAAACCAGGATCAGAGTATGGACACCGCTTGGCCGAGCTCATGTCCGGCGCCCGGGAGGTCGCCAGACCCAAGGTCGCCTACCGGGAATCCTCCATCCAGGCGCTTGGCGACGATTATGCGATCCTCGACGGCGTGACCCTAACGAGCCGTGTCCTGCGCGACAACTTCGCCAAAGCCAAGGCGGTTTTCCCCTTCATCGCCACCTGTGGTCAGGAGATCGAGGACTGGTCGCAGTCGTACACCGACACGCTCGAACATTTCTGGGCGGACAGCCTGAAAGCCGCGGCCCTCGGGGCTGCGGCACAAGCCCTCGAAAAGATCCTCAGGGCGGATTGCCAGCACCACCCCCTTTCCTGCATGAACCCCGGATCCCTGGACGACTGGCCATTGACCCAACACCAGACGATCTTCTCCCTCCTGGGGGACGCTCCGCGCACCATCGGGGTCACCCTGACCGATCACTTTCTCCTCATCCCGCTGAAAACCATCTCCGGCATCTACTTCTTCGCCGAGGAGCACTTCATTAATTGCCAGCTCTGCCCCAGGGAAAACTGTCCCGGCCGCAGGGCGCCTCAAAAAATCTCTCACCCCGCATCCCCCCTGAATCATTAGAGGGCTAAACATTGAGCTCCTTTTATCCAATTTCTTCGATGGCGAGCGGGTATTTGGACATGTATTCGCAGCCGTCTTTCAGGATGAGGATGGGGTTCTCGTAGCGGAAGCCGATCCCCTCTGCGGGGCTGGCGTACTGCATGGCGCAGATCACCATCTCGTTCTCCTGGTAGGCGTGGTCGGGATCGGTCCAGTAAGGCATCGGGCCGTCATTCTTGGCGCCGATGCGCCACTCGTCGCCGAAGAGGCCGATGCCGTGCTCGCACCCGGGCACGACGAAATCGGCGCAGTCCCTGCTCTCGGCGCAGTCCATCATGATCTGGGCCAACTGCGAAGGGGTCGTCCCTGCCTTGTAGTTATCGAGAACCAGCTGCACGAGCGCCACGAAGTTGTCGGCGTGCCAGCGCTGCCGCTTCGTCGCCGGGGCGATGAGGTAGTTGTGCGAATGGTCGCCAAGGGCGAGTTGGAACATGGAATGGAAATCGAGCATGAGCGGCTCGCCGGCCTTGATTTCCCGGTTGGTCGGCGGCGTGCAGGCACCCAGGCCCGTGCGGTAGCCGCTCGAGATCTCATTGAGCCCTGCGAAGTTCCATTCGGAAACGCTCCCGGCCTTGCGCATGGCGAGCGCCCCGATGCCGCCGATGACGGTCTCGGTCATCCCCTTGTAGCCACCCTTTACCAGCGCCGCGCGCGCGGCCTTGTGCCCCTCATCCACGATGCGCGATGCCTCGCGGAAGCGGTTGATGGTCCCCCGGTCCTTGATAATGGAGAGCGTATCGATGATCT
>CAYGXB010000182.1:0-6649 GCA_964353605.1 uncultured Bacteriovoracaceae bacterium | reverse complement strand
CAAAAATATATATATTCACAATATGCTCACCCACGATCCATTCAAATTCATCAGTATAATGGTATAGATCTCTGCCTTTCGCTTGCATCGCTTTTTGTTGTCCGAATTGAGAAATCAATTTTCCAGGCCTGAAGACATGTTCATCGAGCAATCGCGCACCTTCGGCTACATACTCCGCTAGTTTTTCCCTCTCGCCGAGTTCTTCAAATTCTTGATTCAACAAATCTATGTGCGTCACAAATATGATCGGCTTTCTCACGAGCTGTTTGATGAGCTCCATATCGTGTATCACGGAAGACTTGCCGGGAATAGTACCGCGGCTCCTTAACACGATTTCTTTTTGAAGAGGAGTGAGTTTGCTGTCAATGGCGGTGCCCAATGTTTGCCTGATCTCTCCCTGATCCCACGAACCCTTAAAGAGATTGTCCCACCAATAATCCCTGAATTTAAATCTGGAAAAGAAGTTATAGGTGTGGTTCAACTGCAGGTAGTAATGCAAGAATTTTATTTCCTTTAATGATCCGATTTCGATGACAAAGATGTCCGTAGCCTTCAATCCCTTTTGGGCCTTATCAGACATGCGCATGATTTTGTTGATAGAATTACCCAGGAAAGGATCCTCGGCCATAGTGAATGGCCGGAGTTCGCGGGGGATGCGCACATCTCCTTGCAGAACCTTGATCATTTGTATGATTTCTTTTGGGTAATGGACAAACCCATAGATACCGGCTTTGTTGAGATATATTCCCCCCCGATCATGCATTTTCCTCAGGGGACCAAACACGCGGCACGAACCTATGGCGGTAACAACTGGCTGCGAGAAATTCATGGTTGTTTTTCCATCACCACATTACCAATCAGGATTCGATCTTTTAAAAGCAACAACATGCAAATCGTCTTTGCCTCCTGATTTGATAGGAGATTAAGCTCGTTCACCTTCCACCACGTGTATTGGCGCTAACCGCCCCGATACGCCGGTGCCTTCAGAAAAAGATCCCGCACACCCACCGAGCTGTATGCAAAACGGCTCCCCCTTTTTTCCCAGACATTGGTGTAGGCATCCCATACATCGCATTTCTGACAGACGGGATAGTCCTTGAGCTGGACATTGAGGTGCGCTGCCCGAAACTTCCGGAAGGCATCGGATTGCCAGATCTCTTCCATGCTATGCGCATTGATGTTGCCTATGCTTTGGTCCCATGTCTGCGCGTGCCAATGATAAACATAGCAGGGCAACACCTCCCCGGTAGAGCGCACCGCCGTGGAATACCAGGGCATAATGCAGGGATAGCGCATGGGGGAAGGGGTTTTTTGAAAGGTCGGGGTCATGCCTTCAATCTCCCGGCCAACATTGTACAAGGGGCGGATGAACGCCTTGTCGACAAATTGCGACCAGTAAGACACAAAGTGACCGGAGGTTTGTCTGTTCTCCTGACATTCGATCATGAACGTCTGGATGAAAGGTTTCTTCAATCCCCTTTCCCGCTTCATTCTGCCGATATTTTCCAGATTGGTTTTGACCTTCTCAAATGATCTGGTGCCGGTAATTTTTTGGTGATCGGCCTGGTTTCCGGCGAACAGACTGACCTGGATATTATCGAGACCGCTATGGGCCAGCCTAAGAAACAGATCTTCCGAAAGCAGGATGCCGTTCGTCGAAATAATCGTGTTCACGAGGGGTTTTTCTTTTTTCATATAGACAATGAATTCGGGCAATGGTTCAAAGGCGACCGTCTCGCCGATCGCCGAGATGTCGAAACTGTAATAGGAATCGTTTGGAACGCCCGCAGCGAGATGTTTGAGCGTATCAAAGTTCATAAAAGACCCGGAGCGGTAGTGCTCGCGTACCTCTGCTTCCGCAAATGGGCACATCTTGCAGGCGAACATACAGGTCTTCTCGTTGAAGGAGATGTTCATGACGCGTGGAATCCGCTCGTTATAGAGAAAAATCTTCTGACCAGCCATTGTTCCAAGGAGAAACTGCTGGGAAAAGCCCTTCAGGGATCTGACCTTTCGCAATCGATCCAAGCAATAACCCTTATTCACATAGGACATGCATCAACCCCGCTCAAGAATGTCATGCATGGAGTATCGTACTGCACCACACTATTTTCTGCCTTTGCGAGCCAAGACCTCGTATACCCCCAGGTCGCCCATGTATTCCCCCTTGAAGAAGGGGGGAATCATGTGATCCTGATAACCTTCATCTCTCAAGCAGCCTTCCGCTGCTCTGCGGATATCGACAAACCCTGCTTCGCCCAGGGCAGATTCAAGCTCAGCCGGTTCGATCAGGATATCGATGCCCGGCTCAGGGGCATAGCCATGACCGTAGCGCCACGTGTTCAGCAGCACCTTGGCGGCATGCAGCTTGGGATCATAATCTTGGGCTTTATTGGGTTCATGGTACCAGAGATGCTTATACCAGCCGAAACCATTGGCATTGACATAGAGTCTGCCCCCCCGCTTCAAGACTCGGCTCAATTCTTTCACCGCTTCCTTCCATGGGGTAAGGAAGATGACGCCATAGCAGAAAACCGCATCGAACGTTTCATCCGGATAATGTAGAGTATCTATCCTGCCTTCGGAGGCTGAGATATTTGAAATCCCAAGGGCCTGTGACACGTCTTGAACAAACTGTATCCTTTCCGTGGAAGTGTCCACGGCGTAAACGGCTTTGTTTATTCGGGATAGCGCCAGGGTCCATTGACCAAAGCCGCAGCCTGCATCCAGAACCCGCTCCTGACCTGTAAATCCATACGCAGTGAGACGTGTGCTGTACGCTGCCAATCCCGCTTCGTAAACTCGCCGCAGAAACCGGGCCGCGTTATCATTCAATACCGGCGCATGCCGCGCGATGACTTGCGCGATGATGGCTGAGAAAGGATCTCTATTTTCTGGAGAATGCATCAACAATTTCCTCCGTCATCTTCAAGCTCCGCCAATCCTCATTCGGTTCTGCAGGGCATAACGATGAGCATCTCCTTCATAGTACAAACGCGCGCCTTTGTTAACGACAAATCCGCCCCGGTCAATCTGCGATTGGGTTCCATTCTTTGCCCTCCATCGCCAACGATCCTGGAACTTGTCCACCTTCCCATGGATTACGCCGGAAGGCTCCGCCCCTGAAGGTGAAAAGCACCACTGCGATAACAATCCGCACGCATCTGTCGTGGTTTTTAGCAAAAGATATGCCTCACAGGAATTTGTAAAAATTACCAAGGTTATTGAAGCATTATGTGGTCGGGCCCTTTGATCTCGTCAAATATTTGACTAGGTTCGGGAAATGATGGCCCCGTGTTGCTGCCAAGCAGGCGAAAGTACAGTGCGCACAATGTTTTGCGGACGACACAACCTTAAGGGCGGTTGTGCATATCACGTGCTAAACTGCTGAAGTGACCTGCCGCACATATCCTCAATTGGGGTTTCATCTCGCTCTCCTGATGGTTTGCTTTGTCTCCGAAAATGCGGGGGAATAAGACCTTCAAAGGGAGTGCTGTGGATGATGGCATGTCGTCGAACAAAACACTCGATGCCGGCTTCATCATAGCCGGAACGGGCAGGTCTTTTAAGCTCCGGCGTTTTCGACATCTGGCTCACCTGGGCAAAGCTGGCGGCCGTCCCCCCGAGGATTCGTAAGTACAGCTAAAGATGCCTTTCCTCGGCAGAGAAAGAGTGATATTATCCGAGAAACACCGTGCGTCGTTTCAAAGACAGAATAAAGGAGGAAAAGATATGACCAGGAAAATGTCTTTGGGTATATGCATGACACTCATCCTCATGGCCTTGACACTCTTTCCGATGACCGCCAGCGCCCACGCACCGAAAGATGTGCAGCTCTCCTATGATATCCCCACCAAGACGCTCTCGGTGACGATCACCCATGCCTCATTCATGCCTACTTCGCACTACATCAAAACGGTGGAGATCAAGAAGAACGGTACGGTGGCGATCCCCAAGGAATATCAGAGTCAGCCGGACACACAGCCGTTCACCTACACCTACACTCTAGCGGCCGCCGAAGGTGATGTCATCGAGGTGACGGCAACCTGCAGCCTGTTCGGTTCAAAGACCGTGAGCTTGAAGATCGCCAAGCCGTAACATCAGGCGGAGAAAAGGTAAGGTTGCAGCCCTTCTTTTACCATGTCGGATGCATGGTCACCGGGTTCGTCCTGATGGCAGCCGCGGTTGCCGTTGCCATGCTCATGCGGAAAAAGCGCTGGTGGCTCAAGACACACAGGATGCTGGGGGGTATCGGCACCCTCTCGGGAATCTTGGGCCTTGGAGCGGCGATTGGCATGGTTGCCATATCTACCGGCCAGCACTTCAGGGGGCCGCATGCCTATCTCGGCGTTATGACCATCCTCGCCGTAGTCCTCACGCCGACACTGGGATTCCTCCAATTCAGGATAAGGAAAAAGCAGATCCGCATCGTGCATCGCTGGTCCGGCCGTATTACCATCATCCTTGTGGTCGTCACCATTGCCGCCGGCCTCCGCCTGGCCGGCATTCTGTAATACAGAGATGCGATAAAAAAGGCTCACGATTTTGCTGTTCTGCAAAATCGTGAGCCTTTGCTGATCAAAGGCCTCAGGACGGAAACCGCTGCTGATACAGGGCAATAACCTTCTGGGTTTCCCCCCATATCTGCCATGTTCTGCGGATGAGCTTGCCGGGGGTCTTGCCGGTCAATGCCCCCTGCTCGACGACGATCTCCCCATTCACGATGACATACGCTATCCCCACGGGCGGGATGTTGAGTTTGCCCGGCTCGGGTTTAGCCCTGTCGATGATCGTGTTCGGGTTGAAGATGGTGATGTCCGCATCATATCCCACCTGCAGACGCCCTTTCTTTTCGAGACCGAGCCATAAGGCCGGGGCGATGGTGGCCTTGAAGAGGGATTGTTTCAGGGTAATCGCTTTCTCATCCCGCGACCAGTGGCCCAGGAGCCGGGAGAAGCAGGCATAGGACCTGGGCTGCACCGTGAGCTCGCCGGTCTTCTTGTTTTTAGAGACGCCGCCGTCGTTGCCCATGAAGACGAACGGCCGCGTGAGCGCCAGCTTGGTGTTCTCCGGTTCGACGATATTGCACCAGATGTTCACGCTGAGGGCTTCAGAATCCGGGCCCGCGCTCGCCTTGCCGTCCTTGAACGCCTGTACCAGGGTCTCGATCTGTCCGATATCCTTGAAATGCTCATAGGCCTGCATGTAGAGTATGCCATCGATGTAGACATCCTCGCCCATCCAGAACTGATCGGGCTTCGCCCCGGCGAAGAGTATGAGGACTCGCACGGGGATCTGCCCGAAACGGGTGAGGGCGAAGAGATCGTTCATGAAGGTGTCATATCCGATGACGTCCGCAGCAATCGGAAGCTTCTCCTTGGTAATGGCGCTCTCGATGGTGTCGAGGGACCACTTTGTCGAGCCGTTGTAGGCCATATCGGTGAGGTGGGAAATGATGAAGGGTGCCCCCGATGCCCTGCAGACATCGATCGCCTCGGTAAGGCTCTCCTTGAAGAGGATGATGTCTAATCCACTGGATCCGGAGGGTGCGGTGTTGGGGTTCAGGATATTCCACAGGTTGAACATGGGGTTGCGGATATGGATCGCCGCCATGCCGCCGGCGGCATGGCTCGCCTGGGAAAGGGCGGTCATGGCCTCCTTGGTGGTGCCCGGATCGTAGAAGGGGCCGAAGGAGACCCCGAAGGCGCCGGCCGCGAGATCCTGCTTGAGCATCTCCACCATCTCGGCAATCTGCTCTGCGGTCTCCGCCTGGCCATGTTCGAGCCCGGCCTCCCCGCGCAGGGTGATGTTGCCGCTCAGGGTCCCGTAGTTCGTGTAGAGGCCGCCCCGTGCAGCATCGTCCAGGTACTGTGGCAGGGTCTGCCCCGTGCGGGTGTCGATCCAGATATCGTTGAACTTGATCCTGACCCCGGTGGCCGAGAGGCCACAGTTCCCGCCGAGCCAGAAGGTTATACCGTCCTGGACGTATGCCTTGCTGGATTCTATGTACTGGTTGCCGGCTATCCCGTTCCCCTCATGGGTGTGGGTGTTGATGAACCCCGGGGAGACGATCAAGCCCGTTGCATCGATAACGATGCACTGGTCTAAATGAGGCACATCCACACCGGATCCGGCGGAGATGGTCTTGATGACGCCCGCTTTGATGCCCACCGTGGCAATCTCGTCCCTGCCCGTTTCCGGATCGATGACCCTGCCGTTCTTGATCACGATATCGTATGGAGAAGCGGTCTCCTCCGGGGTGGTTGCCGCATTCCCTGAATCGCTATCATGCCTGCTGCAGGCCATGGTTCCCATGAGTACCATGAGCAGCAGCGCAGCCATCGTGAAAACTGACTTTGCCCTCGGATCAGCCATGGTTCACCTCCAACAATATCCCCCCTAAAGGCGGAAACAGCACTACAATAAAATGCTTGCCAGAAATGTCATCCAATCTTCCCCTTGAGCGCATCATCCCCTTGGCCGTTATGCCATAAACCCAGGATCCTTTGCACCCCCCTGGCGTCGGGCGAGGTATGCCTCGCCCGACGGGAGAGAGGGGTTTCATGCAAGCGCTTTAAAAGGGGAGGAGGGGGAATCGTTTATGATACAGCGCTATGACCTGCCGGGTATTACCCGGGATCTGCCAGGT
>CAYGXB010000181.1:3335-6664 GCA_964353605.1 uncultured Bacteriovoracaceae bacterium | reverse complement strand
CAATATTGAGGAAGGCGGCAGCATCACGATCATCGCCACCGCCCTGGTCGACACGGGCTCCCGCATGGACGAGGTCATCTACGAGGAGTTCAAGGGCACGGGCAACTGCGAGATCCACCTCGATCGCACTATCATGGAGCGCAGAGTATTCCCCTCCATGGATATATCCAAGTCCGGCACCCGCAAGGAGGAACTCCTCATCCCACAGGAACAGCTGGACAGGATCTGGATCTTGAGGAAGCTCCTGAGCCCCCTGAATCCGGTGGACAGCATTGAATTTCTTCTGGACAAACTCTCCAAGACGGATAATAATGCGCATTTCCTGGAGGCTATGAATAGGTAAGGAGTAAGCGACATGAGGAAGGACATACATCCCAAGTACGAGGAAACTACCGTCACCTGTGCGTGCGGGAACACGTTCACAACGCGTTCCACGAAGCAGGATATCAGGGTCGAGATATGCAGCGCCTGTCATCCGTTCTATACTGGTCAGCAGCGGATTTCCTCGGTTGCCGGCAAGGCCGAGCTTTTCCGCCGGAAGTACGGGGATTATCTGAAGAAGACCAATCCCTGAGCAGTAGCGCGCAATGCTGGAAAGATTGAAGGAGATCGAGGAACGCTACCAGGAGCTCTCTCATCTCCTGGCTGACCCGGATCTTCCCAAGGACCGCGAGCGATACACCAAACTGACCAAGGAGCACGCCAGTCTCGAAGAATACCTGGTGCCCTATCGGAGGCTCAAAGCCATCGCGGGGGAGATCGTCTCGCATATGTCCATGCTCGACGATCCCGACCCGGAGCTCCGGGAGCTCGTCAGAGAGGAATTGAAGATCCTGCAGGCAGCCAAGGAGGATCTCGAGCAAACCATACGGGCCCTCTTCATCCCCAAGGACCCGAACGACAACAAGGACGTCATCCTCGAGATCAGGGCCGGCACGGGAGGGGAGGAGGCCGCTCTCTTTGCCGCCGACCTTTTCCGGATGTACTCGCGCTATGCAGAGGCTAAAGGCTGGTCAGTCGCGATCCTGAGCGTGAACGACACCGGCAAGGGGGGCATGAAGGAAATTATTGCCGGCATCAAGGGCCGCAACGTCTATTCCCGGCTCAAGTATGAGAGCGGGGTGCACAGGGTCCAGCGCGTGCCGGTTACCGAGGCCTCTGGAAGGATTCATACCTCGGCTGTCACCGTCGCTGTCCTCCCGCAAGCGGAGGAGGTCGATATTGCTATCGATCCCAAGGATCTGCGCATCGATACCTACCGTTCTTCAGGGCATGGCGGCCAGCATGTGAACAAGACCGAAAGCGCCGTGCGGATCACGCATATCCCGACCGGCGTCGTGGTCACCTGCCAGGACGAGAAGTCCCAGCACAAGAACAAGGCCAAGGCCATGATGGTGCTGCGTTCACGGCTCCTCCAAAAGCTCAAGGATGACCAGGAGCAGGCAGTCGCCATGGAGCGGCGCTCTCAGGTCGGCACGGGCGACAGGAGCGAGCGTATACGCACCTATAACTTCCCGCAAGGCAGGGTCACCGACCACCGCATCAACCTGACCCTCCACAAGTTATCTACCATCCTGGAAGGAGATCTGGACGAGATCATCGCCGCCCTTGCCACGGAGTCCCAGGCTCAGGCCCTGAAGCAGACCGGAACCTGATGACGACCTGGACCATTCGCTCGGCACTCTCCTGGGCAAATGGATTGCTTGAAGAACATGGCTCTGAAACCCCCCGACTGGACGCCGAGATTATCCTGGCCTTCGCCCTTCACCTCGGGCGCACCGCTCTCTATAAAGACCGGGACCAGGCCCTTGCTCCACAGGTGTATGCGGGATACAGGGGACTGATCGAGCGGCGGGCGCAAGGCGAACCGGTCGCCTATATCGTAGGGGAAAAGGAGTTTTATGGTCTGGCCTTCAAGGTGAACCCCTGCGTCCTTATCCCCAGACCTGAGACCGAGATCCTCGTGGAACAGGCCATCGCCCTTGCTCCAAAGGGTTTAACGGTATTGGAAATCGGGGTGGGATCCGGGGCGGTGCTCGTTGCGATCCTGGCCCACAGGCCGGATCTGAAAGGCATCGGCGTTGATATCAGCCAGGAAGCAGTCAGGCTGGCAAAGGAAAATGCGATCCTGCATCGGGTGGCGACGAGGATATCCTTCATTGTGGGGGATGCCCTAAATGCCATTGCGGGGAAATTTCACCTCATCGTCATGAACCCCCCCTACATCGGATGCAGGGATGCCGTTGCCCTCAAGCGGGATGTGATGCACTATGAGCCGGAAATCGCCCTTTTTAGTGGAAATGACGGGCTTGATGTTATAAGAAAGGTTTTCATGCACGTGCCCGAGAATCTTGCCCTCGGGGGGAGGTTGATCATGGAGACGGGGTATGATCAGCAGCCCGTGATCGAAGAGATCGTGGGGAAGATGCAGGGTTTTAAGACAGATCGATGGATACGGGATCTGGCAGGTACGCCACGGGTTGTGATCGTGGAGAGAGAAGATGGATAAATTCGTGATCGACGGCGGCAAACCGCTCAAGGGTGAGGTGAGCGTATCGGGGTCGAAGAACGCTGCGCTGCCGATCCTGTGCACCTCCATCCTTGCGGATGGCCCGTGTACCTTTCGGAATATACCAAAGCTCGTGGATATCAGCACGATCGTAGAGGTGTTGTCAATCCTGGGCATTGAGACGCGGCGACCGGAAGTCGGCACGATCGTCCTTGATCCGGCGGGCATCAGCTCCTATGAAGCCCCGTACGATCTGGTCAAGAGCATGCGAGCCTCCATCCTGGTTCTCGGCCCGCTGCTCGCAAAGTTCGGTCGGGCCAAAGTCTCCTTGCCTGGCGGCTGTGCCATCGGGATACGGCCGGTCGATCTGCATCTCAAGGCCCTGGTGAAGATGGGGGCCCAGATCGAGCTCTCGCACGGATATATTGTCGCCTTTTGCGATGGGCTCAAGGGGGCCAGGATCGTCTTCGATAACCCTACAGTGGGCGGCACGGAGAACATCATGATGGCGGCGACCCTGGCGGAGGGCCTAACGGTTATTGAAGGTGCCGCACGGGAGCCGGAGATCGTCGACCTAGCCGAAACTTTGAACAAGATGGGTGCCCGCATCCAAGGTGCGGGCCAGAGCACCATCACCATCGAAGGGGTAAAGACCCTCTCCGGGAGCGATCATACGGTGATCCCTGACAGGATCGAGGCCGGTACGCTCATGGTGGCCGCCGCCATAACCAAGGGCGAACTCACGCTCAAAGGCGTGCGACCCGATCACCTTGCGGCTGTCGTGGACAAGCTCACCACCATGGGGGTTATCGTGAAGGAA
>CAYGXB010000181.1:0-3325 GCA_964353605.1 uncultured Bacteriovoracaceae bacterium | reverse complement strand
GTGAAGGAACTGGACCATGAGACCATGCTCGTGGAAGGTGCGGTCGATCTCCGGCCCGTAGAGGTGAGCACTGCCCCCTTCCCCGGTTTCCCGACCGACATGCAGGCCCAGATCATGGCGCTTGCCAGCGTTGCCAAGGGCGTTTCGAGTATCACCGAAAACATCTTTGAGAACCGTTTCATGCATGTGCCAGAACTCTCGCGCATGGGGGCGAATCTTGAAGAGAAAGGCAAGACGGTCATCGTGCGCGGGGTCAGGCAATTCCAGGGCGCATCCGTGATGGCCACCGACCTCCGCGCATCGGCGAGCCTCGTGCTGGCGGCGCTCAACGCCAGGGGCCTGACCGAGGTCAGACGCATCTATCACCTGGACAGGGGGTATGCGGCGCTGGACAAGAAATTGTCAACCGTGGGTGCGCACTTGGAGAGGAAGAGGGGCGGTCTCTGATGAAGATTATCTCCACCAGCTCTCATGGCTGGGAGAAGGCGCTCGAGGAACTCCTCGACCGCTCCCGGGCTATCCCGCACGAGGTGGATGAGACGGTCAGGACGATTATCGAGAAGGTGAGGATGGATGGCGACCAGGCCCTCTTCGCCTATACGCGGGAATTCGATTGCTTTGACCCGGAACGCCAAGGCCTCGTGATATCGCAGGCGGCCATCGCCCACGCCGCCGAGCGGACGGACAGGGCATTGCTCGAGGCCCTCGGGGTGGCAGCGGCACGCATACGGGCCTTTCATGAGCATCAGCGCGAGGATTCCTGGACCATTACGGACGAGAGCGGGTCCGTCCTCGGCCTGAAGATAAGCCCGGTCGGCAGGGCCGGCGTGTACATCCCCGGTGGCCGGAACGCCTTTCCCTCCACCCTCCTCATGAACGTCATCCCCGCGCAAATCGCCGGGGTGAAGGAGATCGTCGTGGTTTCGCCGACGCCAAAGGGAAGGGTGAGCGATGTCCTCCTCGCCGCGGCTCAAGTGACAGGCGTGGAAAGGATCTACAGGATCGGTGGAGCCCAGGCCGTTGCGGCGCTGGCCTTCGGCACCGCGAGCGTTCCGAAGGTTGACAAGGTCGTCGGCCCCGGCAATATATACGTGGCACATGCCAAGCGCATCCTGCAGGGCATCATCGGGATCGACGCTATAGCCGGGCCTTCCGAAATCGTCGTCATCGCGGATGCAGGGGCAGATCCCCGCTGGGTAGCCATCGACCTCCTCTCCCAGGCCGAGCACGACCCAAGCGCCTCGGCCATGCTCTTGACTCCAGAAGAGGCGCTCATCAAGGAGGTCGTTAGGCTCATCGCTCAGGAACAGGAGACATTGCCGCGGAAAGAGGTCATCGCGGCCGCTCTTCAGAACCATGGGGCATGCATCCTCACGCGCAGCCTCGAAGAGGCGCTCGAGATCGCGAATACCATCGCCCCGGAACACCTGGAGCTCATGGTTAAGAACCCCCATGACTACCTGGGCATGATCGAGAATGCCGGCGCCGTATTCCTGGGATACCACTGCATGGAGTCGATCGGAGACTACATCGCTGGCCCGAACCATACCTTGCCGACAGCAGCTACGGCCAGATTTTATTCGCCCTTAGGGGTATATGATTTCTTGAAGAGGACATCCATAGTCGGCTTGTCGAAAAGGGCTGTGATGGAGCTTGGTCCCCTGGCAGCTAGGCTGGCGCGGGCGGAGGAGCTGGAGGCCCATGCACGAGCTGTCGACTGCCGCCTTTCATAATCCCATCCTATCCCCGCTCTTAGATCTCTTCACCGCGGACGATTACCTCGTCGGCGGATGCATCCGGGACCTCCTCCTCGCAAAGTCGCCGGTGGACTTCGATATCGTCACCTTCGGCGATGTCTGGGCAAAGGCCGCAGCCATAGCTGACCGTTGCGGTGCGCATGCCTTCTGGCTTGACAGGGAGAGGGGGGTGGCCCGCATCGCCCTGAAGGACGCGCGCGTCAAGATCGATGTGTGCGCACCCAAGGCCGGCACGATCGCGGACGACTTGCGGCTGAGAGACATCACCATCAACGCCATGGCCATGGGCCTCAAGCGTGGGGATTTGCTCGACCCACTCGATGGGATGCATGATCTCCAAGCAGGCCATATCAGGATCATCTCGGCCCAGAACCTCGCTGACGACCCTTTACGGGTTCTCCGGTGCCTGCGCTTTGCGGTCATGCTTGGATTTTCCCTACCGGATGATACCATGGCCGTCCTGAGGATGTTTGCCCTCCAGGTAAGATCGGCAGCTCCCGAGAGAATCAAGCAGGAGCTGATGAGCGCGCTCTCACTCCCCTGCGGCTCCGACCTCTTTCTCCTCCTGGAGGACGCGGGGCTGATCCCGGTCCTTTTCCCGCCCTACGTGGATGTGGACCAGGGGCGGCATCACCGCTGGCCGCTCCTGAAGCACGTCATCCTCACCGCGCGTGCCATCGATCCGCTCCTGGCCGACCCTGAAACCTACCTCCCCGGCATCGGCGCCTACTTCCTCGCAGCAATCGAGGAGGGCGTCAGCCGCGCCTGTATCCTCAGGCTCGCCGCATTCCTCCACGACATCGGGAAGCCAGACGCGATGTATACAGCCGCGGACGGGGTCGTGCACTTCCATGGCCATGCGCAGGCAGGGGCTTCAGCAACCTTGCGCCTCTGCCATGAATTGCGTTTTTCAGCGCATGCAGCCCAGATCGCAACCGGCATCGTGGCGCACCATATGCGGATCCTCGAACTCGCCTGCGGCGGCATAATCACGCCCAGGGCCATGCATCGCTTGCTCAAGGCGACAAGGGGTTTTACCCCTGAGGTCCTGCTCCTCGTCATCGCAGATGCGGAGGCGACCGGCAAGGACCCGGCATATGTAGGGGCGCATCCCGACATCGGGGAGATCGTCAAGCGCATCTGGGTCTACTATCGGGATGTCTTCGCCCCGCACAAGATAGCTCCGCTCTTATCTGGCCACGATGTGATGCATGCCCTCGACATCCCCTCCGGCCCGGAGGTCGGCCGTTACCTCTGTCTGGTCGAGGAGGCCCGGGCGGACGGCCTCATCAAGACCCGCTCTGAGGCGCTTCGCTATCTCGCAGAGCTCGAAGACTGATCGCTCTCGCCGTTACTCCAGAATGAATAATGATCTGGCCCGCTTCCCTGTCTGAAGATCTTTGAAAAAATCGATCGAGACGAAAAATCTGTGCACCGCATGCGCGGGAAACGGCCAGAGAGAGTGGAAACTTATTCCACACGAGCGGTAATTATTTACATCAAAACAACCGCGACTCCGGCATTTGGATAAGTAAGTGATAGAAATCATTCATACTATATTATGCATA
>CAYGXB010000180.1:0-6696 GCA_964353605.1 uncultured Bacteriovoracaceae bacterium | reverse complement strand
CGGGATGCATAACTATCGAAAAACTTTCTAGAAGTGCGGAAACGGATGGTTGTAGTTTGTCCAGCACGCCCGCTTCTTTGCCATGGTCGGATCCCGTGAGGTATCTCCGTGCCGGCAACAGTTCCCCCAACCAGTTATGCAGATTGCCCCGGGTTCACATCATCCTCTCCAGGGAACCGGCGGTCTGAGATTTTCCGCTCGATAAACTTGTGCTTTCATTCCTTGGCTGATGGAGGGCGCGACTCTTCCGGGACAACTTCGAGGCTGAACTTCGCCGTGCGCCGGATCACCCAAACAATGGTCTTTTTCATGATCCGCTCATCGGTGAGCACTTTATGCAGGTCGTCCGTTGTATGGATCGGGTAGTCATCAAGATTCACGATGATATCCCCTTTCATGAGACCCGCCCGTTTGGCAGGGCTGTTCTTCTCCACGGAGATGATCAATACCCCGTTTTCGGATGACAAGTGATGGAAACGTACAAGGCGGCGATGGAGGGATATATTCTGGCAGGCAATCCCGATGTAGCCCCGCCTGATTTTCCCGTCTCGGATGAGACGGGCAACGACGAATTCGGCGATGGTGCTCGGAATGGCAAAGCACAGTCCCTGGGCCGGCACGATGACGGCGGTGTTGATGCCGATGACCTCCCCGCGGGAGGTCACGAGCGGGCCGCCCGAATTTCCCGGATTGAGGGCTGCATCGGTCTGGATGACATCGTCGATCAGCCGTCCCGAAACGGAGCGGAGCGAGCGTCCCAAGGCGCTCACCACTCCGGCGGTCACCGTGCACTGGAAACCGTACGGATTTCCAATGGCAATTACGAGCTGCCCAACGCGCAGCGTGCGTGAATCACCCAGTTGCACGGACACCAGGTTCGAGGTCTGGATCCTGATGACCGCCAGATCTGTATCCGGGTCATCCCCGATAATCTGTGCGGAAATACTTTGGCCGTCCGAGAGCGTCACCTCGATCTCGGCCGCGTCGTGAATGACATGGCTGTTGGTGAGAATGAAACCGTCAGGGGTGAAGATGAACCCGGAGCCGGTGCCGTGGGTTTCGGAGTTACGCAGGCGCTGGCGAAAAGATCCCTGCCGGTAAACATTAACGTTCACCACCGCCGGACTCACCATTTCCGAGGCATGCACTACGGCCTGGGAATAAGCATCAAGGAGCGCACCTTCCGTAGTAGACACAACCTCGGCTGAGTGTACACCGAAGCTCTGTGCTCCCTCATCACCTATTGCCCGGTATAGGGCTTTCATGATGGGTCGTCTCATACAATGGTTACCACAGAGTGGAGGGGCAATCCCCCTGACACGGGTTGTCTTCTCTGTTCATAAACGTCGTATAGGCTCATGGGACATTCTCAATTGATGATTTTGATAGGGTCTGCCCCTATGGAATTCAAGAGAGCGTTGCGCAGGAATTCATTTTCTCCATGTTACTAAGCACCTGTGTTAGCGGCGGATATGGTGACTTCCCTGTCCAGTCGATAGTCACGTCTTTTTGGGTATCAGGGAAAGAAAACCAGGGCATATCCTCAATTTCCCGGAAATGTTGATGTGCCAATATAGCATACAATCATTCGCGCTTGGTGATATTGACAAAGCGGTCCTTGAATATTATATTTCTGAGATAAGAGCGGTGTAACATTGCAGTTTCCCTGTACCGAATGGGTTACAGTGGATGCTATCACTGTCGTGGGCGTGGAACGAACCATTGGAGATCACGCTGGTTCCACCTTGATCTGTATGCATACACGAGGTTTCGGGGGGATGCCAACTGCTCTGCATGTTCTTTGTATTGAAAGGAGGTTATGATGGCTCGGAAAGAAATGCGCTTCTTACTCGCAGCGGCTATTTTCCTTGTATGTGGCTGCAGGATCTCCGGAACGGTTACCATGGATGGAATCGGGCTGAAAGACATTCCGATCGCTCTACAGGGTGATACGTCCATGGAGACAGTTACCGACCAGGACGGCCGCTTTGTATTCTCCCAGGTGAAAGCAGGCACCTACACGGTCACCCTCGAGCCGCTTCCCGGTTGGACGCGCCCGGTAATAAAGACCGTGGTCAAGAAGAACGACTATGCCGATGTGACGGGGGTCGATTTTTCCCTGGCCTCTGCTACCGAACGGCAGACGACGACCGGAGGGGTGATCGGGTTTGCGGAAGAGAACGGCTGCCATGCCTGGCTGGGCATCCCCTATGCGCAGGCGCCGGTCGGTGACCTTCGCTGGAAGGCGCCGCAACCGGCATGGAACTGGTCAGGGATGTGGCTGGCCTTGGAAATCGGTCCGGTATGCACCCAGTTCTCCGACCTCCTGGCTGATGTACCCAAAGAGCAATACGGCCAACCAATGGGTTCCGAAGACTGCCTCTTTTTGAATATATGGGCCCCGGCCTTTGTTCCCGGCCACTTACCCGAGGGGTCGGACCGCCTGCCGGTGATGCTATGGATACACGGCGGAGGCAACAGTATCGGGCACGGCGGCGAATATAACGGGAAAATGCTCGCCGAAAGATACCAAGTGATCGTGGTCACCTTCAACTACCGCCTCGGCCCCTTCGGCTGGTTCGTACATCCGGCGCTGCGCGGCGAAGAAACCACGCCGGAGGACCAGTCAGGCAACTACGGCACCCTCGACATCATCCGCGCCTTGGCTTGGGTAAGGGAGAACATCGCCAACTTCGGCGGCGATCCCGGCAATGTGACCATCTTCGGCGAATCGGCCGGGGCCCAGGACGTTCTCACCATGCTGCTCTCACCGCAGGCAAAGGGCTTGTTTCACAGGGCCATCGTCGAGAGCGGCGGCCTTGGGACAAACACCATGGTTCAGGCCGAGAATTACAGGGATGATGCCGACCCAGGGCACGATTTCAGCTCGCGCGAGGTCATCAACCTGCTCCTCATCACCGATCATACCGTCCCCGACCGGGAGGCAGCGAAAGCCTTTCAGGACCAGATGAGCAATGCGGCCATCGCCGAATACCTCCGCAGCAAGAACAATTACGACTTCCTGAACGTGTATCAGGCCGGCTATGGCGGCATGATCTCCATGCCGAAGGTCTTCCAGGACGGCGTGGTATTGCCGCAGGGCGACTATCTGGACCTCCTGAAAGATACCGCCAACTACAATGCGGTTCCCATCATCCTGGGGAGCAATCGCGATGAGTACAAACTGTTCATGATCATGAATCCCGAATTTGTGGACATACTCTTCGGCCTCCCCGTGCACGTCAAGAATCGGAGACTGTACGAACTGATCGCCAGCTACGCGAGCGATAAGTGGAAGGCAACCGGGGTGGATGACATTGCTGCCGCTTTGAGCGAGGCCCAGGGAGGAGCGGTCTGGGCCTACCGTTTCGATTGGGACGAGGAGCCACGCCTCCTGGGGATTGACGTGGCTTCCATGCTGGGCGCGGCGCACAGCCTGGAGATCTCCTTTGTCTTCTGCGATTTCAGCCAATTCATCTCCCCCGCATTCACGCCTCTCATCTTTACCGAAGCCAATGCCCCGGGCAGAACAGCGCTCTCCGACAGCATGTCATCCTACTGGGCCGAGTTCGCCTACACCGGCTCCCCGGGCAGAGGCAGGAGCGGGACGGAAATCGAATGGCAGGCCTGGGACAACCATACCCCCGTAGGGGACAAGTTCATCGTCTTCGACACCCAGGAGGATGGCGGCATCCGCATGTCGAACAACATCATCACCCAGCAGGCCTTGAAGTACCGCTTGCTGGCTGATACGAGTTTTTCCAGCCAGAAAGAGCATTGCGGGATGTACGTCCGCCTCTTCGCCGGCACCGACTTGTGGGATGATGAGGAATACGAGCATCTCGGAAAATGCGGATGCAAAGATTACCCGCCAGAGGTTTTTCAATAGTGGTTTCTCTCTGGGTTTAAGAGGGGATGTCCCGGAAACATATTGAAAACGGGTTTTCCTCATCCGGATGGCGCTTGTGTCTTCCTCGACAGAGAACGCACCAAACGGATCTACCGGCATCGCCCCTATGTGTGCTGTGCCCAGGGGCTCCCACTGCACTGGATTGAGGAGCACCCGGAGGGGACGGTGGAGCTATCCGACATCTGCCGCCTCAACAACGGGGGGCCATCGAAACCTTGCCGGAAGATGCGTGCTGGAACTTCGATTCCATCGAAGCCCATCTCGCCAGTCTGCCGCTCGCCGTTGATGCAGGCGCCATGCGCAGGATGCCCGTGCGCGCACTCTTCCGCCAAGGCTGAGCGATCATACGAAGTTGCATTCAAACAGGTACTATGTATCCCGAGAGCTCCCTCGCACACACCACGGCAAGGAGGAGGATATCCTCCGTCAAAATTGCAGCCTTCAGGAATATATGCTAAGAAAAAGAGGGAAGGCCACAGATCATGTATAGGAAATGATGCAGGCAATCTTGGCAAATTCTAAAAAGGCGGGGTGAGGTGATGAAAGAGAGAGCATGGAGTGCACGGACGAGGGATCTGGACATCGGAAAGGCGCAGGCAAAAACCTTTGACCTCGTCATCATCGGCGGCGGCATCAATGGCGCCGGCCTGGCCAGAGAAGCAGCGCTGCGCAACCTCTCCTTCTGCATGGTGGACAAGAACGATTTCGCCTTCGGGACCTCCTCCCGCTCATCCAAGCTTGCGCACGGCGGGTTGCGCTACCTTTCCAGCTATGATTTCAAACTGGTGCGCGAGTCCGTCACGGAGAGGAACTGGCTGCGGGTACATTTCCCCAACCTCGTGCGTCCCCTTGGTTTCTCCTTCTGTTCCTTTGAAAAGGGCAAGGACAAGCCCAGCAAGATCATCCAGTCGCTCCTCGTCTATGACCTCCTCTCCGACTGGCACACACCCTTCAAGAATTACCGCCGGACGCGGTTCTTCCGTCCCACCTTCTTCGAGGAGTTCGAGCCCGCGTTCGCGCTTGAGGAACCGGCCCTCGGTTCACTGAAGATCGTTGGGTTCTACTATGACACCAACATCGATGACGCGCGTCTGACCCTGGAAACCATCAAGGAAAGCCTTGTCTGTGCACAAGGGACTTCCGTGGCCATCAATTATGCCAAGGTCACGGGATACCTCAAGGATAGCCGCGGCCGGATTCATGGCATCCATGTCGAAGACCAGCTCGACTCGAACGGATTCGAGGTGCGCGGGAAGGCAGTGGTTGCCTGCGGCGGCATCTGGACCGACGAGCTCATGCAGGCCACCGAATTCGGCCAGAGCAAGATCTTCCCTACCAAGGGCGTGCATATCGTGGTCCCCAACGAACGGCTCGGCAACCGCTACGCCTTCGGCCTCCGCTCCTTAGATGACAGCCGATCCTTCTTCGTCCTCCGCCGGGGCAAGGTATCGGTGATCGGAACCACCGACACAGACTACTTCAAGGAGTCCGCCAACCTCGATGAACCCTGGTGCACCAAACAGGACTGCGATTACCTCCTGCATACGGTCAACCGCCTGTTCCCGCATGCGCGTCTCACCTATGAGGACATCATTGGCACCTATGCCGGCATCCGTCCTCTCATTAAGCAGGAGGGGGCGACGAGCGCGTCCGCGGTCTCCAGGGAGCACGAGATATTCGCATCCCCGGACGGCCTGGTCGCAATCGCCGGCGGCAAGCTGACCACCTTCCGCCAGATGGCGGAGGAGTTGCTGTTCTCCCTGGTGCAGCGGGGCCATCTCCCGGCTTTCGCCCGGCCCGAATTCACAAAGCCGGGGTTTTCCAAGCGCCCCTACCTGGTGGGCATAACGCGGGCCCAGTTCGACGGCCTCATTGCAGAAAAAGGCCTGGCCGCACATGCCTCGCCTGAGCAGCTCGAGTACCTGCACCAGCAGTACGGACGGGAAGGCATCACCATCCTCGATCGAATCCGCACCCATCCCGAGCTGGGTCAACCTCTTCTCGAGGGGTACCCCCACTGCCAGGCCGAGATCGAATTCATCCTCGAGTACGAGAACGCCCCCCGCCTCATCGATATACTCTGCCGGCGTACTGAGGCGCAGTGGATGATCTGGCACTACAAGCAGGCGGATCTGGCGCAAAAGGTGGCGGAGATCATGACACGCTATTACGGCTGGACGCCGGAGAAGAAGCGAGCCGAGATCGACCATTACCTGTCCTACGTCAAGAAGACCATCTGGTTTTGATCCCCCCGAAAGCTCCATCCCCCCAAGATCAGAGGAACGGGTTGAGGAGCAGACGCCAGAGGTTGAGCTGCTGCGGATCGCGGTACTCCTTCAAACCGATGGTCATCCCTGCGTGCCCGGCTTCCGGAGCCGGACGGTACGTTCCACAGAAGCGGTCCCACCAGGGTATAGCAAAGCCGAAGTTGCTGTTCGTCTCGCGGGGGATGACGGAGTGATGCACCCGATGCATGTCGGGGGTGACCACGATGAGGCGGAGCCACCGATCGACCGTCCCCGGCAGCGCGATGTTGCCGTGGTTGAACTGGGAGGCGGCATTGAGGAGCACTTCGAAGATGAGGACAGCCAGTGCAGGCGCCCCGATGAGGGCGACCGCGGCGAGCTTGATGCCCGTGGACAGGACGATCTCGAGGGGATGGAAACGAATCCCGCTGGTCACGTCAAAATCGAGGTCCGTATGGTGCATCCGGTGGAGTCGCCAGAAGAGCGGTAGAGCGTGAAACATGGCGTGCTGGAGGTAGATAATGAGGTCGAGACCCAAAA
>CAYGXB010000179.1:0-6713 GCA_964353605.1 uncultured Bacteriovoracaceae bacterium | reverse complement strand
TTTCAAGATGCCGAAAAGTTCTTCTGCCAAGGACCAGCTCCTCTTCCGTGTGGTTTCCACCGGTGCGTTCCTCTTCAAGGACAAGCTCGTGCTCGTCGTTTCTGAGGACGTTCCGCTTTTTGAAGGCAAGCAGTTCAGCCGGGTGCAGTCCCTGCCGAGCCTCTTCCTCAAGGTGCTCAACCGGTCTGCCTACCATTTCATGGAGCACCTGAAGATCATCAACATCCTGACCGACGAGTTGGAACAGAAGATCAACGAATCCATGGAAAACCGGTACCTCATCAGCCTGTTTACCCTGGAGAAGAGCCTGGTCTATTACCTCAACGCCATCAACTCCAACGGCGTGGTCATCGATAAGCTCAAGAACAACGTTTCCAAGATCGGCTTTTCTGCGGATGAGGTGGAATTCCTCGATGACATCCTGGTCGAGAACAACCAGTGTTTCCGCCAGGCCGAAATCTACTCGAACATTTTGGCAAGCCTCATGGATGCCCGGGTATCCATCGTGAGCAACAACCTCAATATCCTCATGAAGACCCTCAACATCATCATCATCTGCATCATGGTCCCGACGCTGGTGGTGAGCGTTTTTTCCATGAACGTCGGGATACCTTTGCAGCATAGTCCGGTAGCCTTCTGGATTATCATGAGCATGGCCCTGTTTTCCGCCCTCGGGGTTATGCTTTTCTGGAAATACAGGAAGTGGTAGCTCCTTAAGAGTTTTCGGAAAGTTGTTCAGGGGAGAACCCTTTGATAAAAGGATTTTTCCCGTGTGAATGAAATATGCTATGGTATCGCCCATGACGAGGTTTGCGAAGAAGGTCTCGGAAAAGGCCAGACTTCCGCATGGGACCTTCATTCATATTGCAGTGGGGCTATACTGTGCTCATGCTTTGCATCGCGGGAATTGTGGTTTACATGCTTGTGTATTTCAAGAAAAAAATGGATGTAAGGAATGAAGCCGAGAACTATATTAGGGACACTCCTCTGCTTTCTGGGATGTATTTTCAGTGCCGTTGATGCATCGGCTGACCAGGTTTTGCTTCGAAATGGCGATCGCATAACCGGGACGGTGTTCAGGATGGAATACGGCATCCTTGTCATGCGGGTGGGGTATGCGGATGTGCATGGATTGAGGCCTGTACAGGATAATCTGAATCCGCTTCCCGAAGAGGATACATTGCCGAGCATTGAAAGATTAAGAGAAAGGACCAATGAGGAAAAACATCAGCCGAACGAGATTGAGATCCGGTGGGATGCCATAGCCTGTCTCCAAACCGATGCGGCGCTGAAGGTGGTACTCGACGATGGGCAGATCTTTATCGGTAAGATAGCCTGTATCGAAGATGGAAACATTGTCATCAAGGAAGAAAAAGTGCTCGAATCCAAGGCCTTCGGCTTTGATGAGATCGTTGCCATCAACCCTTCACCCCCGCCGCCTGAGGTGACCTATAAGACCATCATCGATATAGCGGGGAGCGTAACGGGGGGCAACACCCATTCCAAGGCGGCCTACCTCTCCACACAGTTTGGGATCAAGTCCAAGCGGCATTGGTTCCAGGTCAGCGCCACGTACAATTATGGCGAGACCGAAGGGGTAATGGACACGCGCAATGCCTGGAACACCCTGCACTACTCCTTTTTCACGAGTGAAAAGGTCTACTCGTATGCGCAGACGCTCTTTGAGAGCGATGACTTCCAGGGGCTCAATCTGAGAACGAGCGAGGGCGTGGGAATCGGTTACCAGTTCTACGATACCAGCACGAAAAAGTTCTTCGTCGAGGGTGGCATATCGAATCTCAATGAGGACTACAAGAATCAGGACGACAACCGGTCCTCCTCGCTGAGAGGCTCTATCGGATTCGAGTTTTGGCTGCTGGACAAGAAGCTGAAGCTCTTTCACCTTGATGAGATGTATTATACCCTTGCAGAGGACCATCCCTATTATGCCAAGGCCGAGCAGGGATTCCGTATTCGCATGGTGGGAAGCTTCTATGCCAATTTCCAGGTGGATTTCACCTATAACAACAGCCCCGACGAAGGGAAGAAACGGATCGATACGACCTATCTCTTCGGCATGAGTTATGAGCGCGACTATCGGTAAATAAAACCCATTGCACAATGGTCGCACTCCCCGGTGAAATTTGGTTGCTATACCCATTTTTTTGTGTCAGGACAAGAGCATGGATCTGGTTCAGACACTAGCGGATGCAGTAATCTCCTTCTTCATCGCGGTATCTGAGAATTTTCGCATACAGGACTTCTTCGATATCGTGATCATCTCCGTGCTTATCTATATCCTTCTCATATGGTTCAAGAATACTGCCTCCCGGTTTGTCTTTGGAGGGATCATCCTGCTGGGGGTTATCTATCTCCTTGCCCGGTTGTTTCACCTTTACCTCACCTCCATGCTTCTGCAGGGCTTTTTCACCATCCTGCTCATTGCCCTCGTTGTGATATTTCAGGAGGAGATCAGGCGTTTTTTCGAACGGCTTGCCACGTGGGGGTCACTCCGGAAGCGGCGGGAAGAGGAGGCGAATCCCTATCATCTGGATACGGAGATCATCGTTGAAAGTGTCGGGGAATTGGCGGTAAATATGACCGGAGCGCTTATCGTCCTCCAAGGCAAGGATCCGCTGGAGAGGCATTTGAAAGGCGGCTATGTCCTGGATGGCTGTCTCTCCCAGCCGCTTTTAGCTAGCATCTTTGATGTACATTCCGCGGGTCACGATGGGGCTGTGGTAATTGATAAGGGCAGAGTCTTGAAGTTTGGCTGTCATCTGCCGCTCTCCCTTGATGCGAGTATATCCGGCAAGCTTGGTCTCCGCCATACGGCGGCACTGGGGCTTTCCGAAAAGAGCGATGCATTGTGTATCGTGGTCTCGGAAGAGAGGGGCACCATCTCAGTGGCCCGTGAGGGCGGGCTTAGTCAGATTCCAAATATGAGTAAATTGTCCGGCATACTCGAACAGTTTTATGAAAGCAGATCCCCGGTAGAGAAGGCCAATGCCTTTGCCCACTGGATCAGGAAGAATACGGGCGTAAAGGCAGTGGCCGTCCTTCTGGCACTCGTCCTCTGGTTCGCCTTCGGTTATCAGAGGGACTGGGTCCAGAGAGATTTTATGGTCCCAATTGAGTACCGCAACATCCCCGAAGCGTGGTACATCGAGGAACCCAAGATCTTTCAGGCGAAGGTGGCCCTCACCGGTTCAGTCCAGGCCTTCAATCTCTACGACCCATCCAACCTCAATATATCCCTCGACCTCGCAAATGTCCAGGAGGGGTCACAGGATATCGCCATTACAAGGAACCTGATACATATACCCTCCAACCTGACCCTGGCCAAGGTCCAGCCATCGAAGATCAAGATCGTGGCGTACCGCTTGTTTCCGATAAACCTCCCGGTATTTGTGAATAAGGTTGGGACACTGCCGGATAACATCGTTCTGAAGAACATCTTGATAAGTCCAGGCTCAGTCAGGGTGCAGGCACCGAGCAAACTCATCAAGAAGAAGGTCGCGATCTCGACCGAGGGCATCGACCTCTCCGGCATCACCGAAACGGCAACCTTGGAACCAAAACTTATTTTTCCGCCCGAGATTCGCTTCCAGAATGGGGTTGTCCCAAGAATTAGCGTCACCATCCAGGTTGAATCGAAGAAAAAAACCCGGAAGTAGGTAACTAATATCAACGTTTCATCTTCAAGCCATTCCGGCGGAATCCTTTGCGTCACCTTCCTGTTAATGTTTTCTTCCAAAAGGTCGATTGAAATATAACAGGTTAGGTTATGAACGCAATCATTGGCGCGGTTTTCGTACTTATCTGCGTGGTGGGAGGATTCCTCATCGAGCATGGCAATCTCCATGTCATCGTTCAGCCGGTGGAGATCCTCATCATCTTTGGCGCTGCCATCGGGGCCCTCGTCATCTCCACCCCTTTCAAAATGATTAAGTCGGTGCTGAAGAGCATCGGTGCTGTGGCGAAGCCCAAGAATTTCGACAAAAAGAAGTACATCGAGGTGTTGACCCTCCTCTATGAGATCTTCTCCAAGATGCGGAAGGAGGGGATCATCGCGATCGAAAACGATGTGGAAGACCCCAAGAAGAGTGAGATCTTCAAGCGCTACCCAACTATCCTCGCTAACCACCGGACCTTGAACTTCATCTGCGACAGCCTCAAAATCCTCCTCACCATCGATATCCAGCCGCACGAGTTTGACAACCTCCTCGAGGTGGATATCGACACCAACACCGAAGAGGAGAGCCATCCGGTCCACAGGGTATCCAAGATGGCGGATTCGCTGCCGGGTCTTGGTATCGTTGCCGCCGTGCTGGGTGTCATCATCACCATGGGCAAGATCAACGAACCCCCGGAGGTGCTCGGGCATAGTGTCGCGGTCGCCCTTGTCGGGACCTTCTTGGGGGTGCTTATGTGTTACGGTTTTGTGGGTCCCCTGGCGACGCTAATGGAACACTTCATCAAGGAAGAGGCCGCCTATTACCAGGTGATACGGATTGCGCTGGTCTCCTTTGTCGCTCGTTCCACTCCGCAGATAGCCATCGAGTTCGCCAGGCGGGCCATACCCGACAGCGAACGGCCCGGTTTCGACGAGCTCGAAAAGATCATCAAGGGCAAGGGTAGGTAATGGCAGAAGACAAGGAACAGGCCATCATCATCAAGAAGTACAAGAAAAAAGGCGAAGAGGGGCACGGTGGCTCCTGGAAGGTTGCCTATGCCGACTTCGTGACGGCCATGATGGCTTTTTTCCTCCTCATGTGGCTCTTGAACATGACCTCTCCGCAAAAAAAGATCGCCCTCTCGGAGTATTTCCAGAACTATTCCATCTTTGAAAAGGGGGGCGGGTCAGCTGTCGGCGGGCAGCAGGATGTCCCTGGTAAGGGCCAGCTCGATGTGGGGAGGGGCAAGTCTGCATCCTCTCCGGAAATTGCCGCTACGCAGCTGGCAGAGAAGCTCAAGAACCAGATTGACCAGACGCTCAAAGATTATAAGGACCGGGTAATCGTGATGGATGACAAGGGAAACGTCAGGATCGAGATCATTGATACCGAGGGTCAATCCTTTTATCCACTCGGGGGGACCGAACTGAATGCAGGCGGCAAGCTTATTATCCAGGAACTGTCACAGGTATTGAAGGATCTCAACAAGAAGTTGATCATCGAGGGCCATACGGACTCCTTGGCCTATTCCGGGAATAAGTATACGAACTGGGAGCTCTCCACCCAGAGGGCCTCGGCAGCCAGGGTGGAACTCGAGAAGAACGGAATCAAGTCTGCGCAGATTGAGATAGTATCTGGCTATGCGGAGACGAAACCATTCGTGAAGGAGAACCCGGCTGATCCCAAGAACAGGAGGATCAGTATCGTGGTGGATTACCGGGGTGAGAGCGTTTCCGGCGCTCAGCCAAAACAGCCCGCCGGGAAGGTGGGTATGTCAACGCAGGAACCACAGAACAGTATTGTTTCCCCGCAGCCGCCATCGCCGCCTATTCCCCCACCGAAGAGCCCTTGAACCGAGGGAATTCCTTCAATCCAGAACCAAATCGCCCGGGTAGTCCACCTGATATGCATGCGCTTAAAGCTACCGATAAGTTCATGAAAACCGCGTCTGCTCATGCATGGGAAGGTATTTTTTAAGTGAGGGGTCTTGAATACGGAACGGGTGATAAAGCCTTACCAGCGGATCGAGACCAAGGGGGATCGGGGGGGATTGAGCTTTGAACAACAAGCAAGCGTTTCAGAGTGGGTGCTTGTCAGAATAACAAACAGAGCTTTTTCCAGAGAGAGGGGATGTCCGCATGCCTTTAAAACTGTGCGTCTGAATCTCCTCTGGATGGCATGATAACCGCAGATCATTCCCCAGCAATCTGGGAATGAAGAACGTCAGGGAAGCGAGGGCGTGAATGCTGGAATTTCTACTCCACGAGGTACACGCTGTCCCCGACCCGTGACTTGTCCTTTATCTTGACGCCGATATGATCCCCCGCCTTCGCCTCGGTGACTACTTTGTTGTCTATCTGCATGGAGTCGATGGTCTGCACGAAATTCGTTGTGGCGCCCTCAATCGATACGGTGTTGCCTGCCTTGATCTCGTCGCTCAACTCGATCCCTGCAACCCCTATCTTGCCGAAATAGTGGGTGACCCTGCCGATAAGTTTCTTCTCTTCAGCCATAATCAGCACCTCTCTTCTTCAATCAATCGGAATCATTATATATTATAGCACAATGGGGAGAAATATCAAGAGGCTCTGCGCTATGGGATGATGCCCTTAGCGCGGAGGGTCGCATTCGCATCTACAGATTCCAAGGTCAGCGTGTTGAGAGGGTTCCCACTGTTCTGGACTAAAGTCGTGTTCTGGAACTGTAGGTCAGATGCTCCCGCTACTTTTGTCACTACACTGTCATCTATATCCAGCTTCTCTATGGATGTCGTCGCCCCAAGGACGTTGCCTGATCCAATCTGGATTGAGCCTGTGGTTACTATGGAAACTAGGCCGCCCGCTTGTACAGCGAATGCGCCTCCTGCTGAGTTGTTGATGGCACCTCCTGCAGTGTTCTGCATGACACCCAGGCTCGTGATGTTGAGGACGTTCGTGGCACCCGTCGTGGAGATGTTGACATCATCTCCTACAAGGTTCAGGTCACCCGCCGTGCTTTCTACCCGGACATCTCCCTGTCCTCTGACTGTCATCGTCG
>CAYGXB010000178.1:0-6750 GCA_964353605.1 uncultured Bacteriovoracaceae bacterium | reverse complement strand
TGTTTGGAGAGGTACGGCTCGACAACCGTCTTACACCGGTAGCACTTGCCGACCGGTACTTTGTACGGTGTCTTGCCTACGAGATAACCCTGTTCCTCCAGGTTCTTCTCGAGTCGCTGCCGACATGCGAAGCGATCCTGGCCCGCATAGGGACCGGCGTTCGTGTTCATGACACCCGCTTCATCCATGACCACCACGATATCGAGCCCATGCCTCAATCCAAGCTCGTAGTCATTGAGATCATGGGCGGGCGTGATCTTCACGGCGCCCGTTCCGAACTCCCTGTCCACAACCGGATCGGCGATGATCTTGATCCGCCGCTCGAGGATGGGGAGAACGACCTCCTGTCCGAGCATTGCCGCATACCGCTCATCCGATGGGTTGACGGCCACCGCGGTATCGCCGAGCATGGTCTCCGGCCGCGTCGTCGCCACGACCACCTCGCCCGTGCCGTTTGCCAGGGGATACCGGATGTGCCAGAGGTAGCCATCCTCGTCCTCGTGCTCAACTTCGAGGTCAGAGAGGGCGCTATGACATCGCGGACACCAATTCACGATGTAATCGCTCCGGTAGATGAGCCCTTCCTTATACAAGGTGACGAACACCTTTTTAACCGCCAGTGAGAGACCATCATCCATGGTGAAGCGTAGACGGTCCCAGTCGCAGGAGGCGCCGAGGCGCATCAGCTGTTTGATGATGAGGTTGCCGTGCTTCTCCCGCCAGCGCCAGACCTCCTCGATGAACGCCTCCCGGCCCAGGTGATGACGCGATAAGCCCTTTGCGGCGAGGGAGCGCTCCACAACGTTCTGGGTGGCTATGCCGGCATGATCCGTCCCCGGCATCCACAATGTGTTGAACCCGTCCATGCGCTTGTAGCGCACGAGGACATCCTGAAGGGTATTGTTCAGTGCGTGACCCATGTGGAGCACGCCGGTGATATTGGGAGGAGGAATGACAATACTGAAGGCTTTCCTGCCCGTATCGTCCTCCCGGGCGTGGAAGAGGTTCTTTTCGAGCCAGAAGTCGTACCATTTCTGTTCAATATCCTGCGGGTCATATTCCTTTTCCAACATCGTAAGGCTCCCCTGACAAAAGCTTCATTCCCCATAGCATGGACAGGCTATTTTCACTAGCCTCAAAAAGCTAAACATCCCTGACTCCCCTTGGTTTCAAAAGAGGCCAGGGATCCATTGGCCGTTTCGGGATGCGGCGCCTCACGCCATATCTCGAAGCGTCCGCTGAATGTCGAGCCTCCCTGAAGATCCAGGGGGGATGGGGGGTTTGAGCTTTTTCGGTTTTGCCGGGATTAATCGAGCTTCTTGAGCTTTTCGATCTCCTCGCGGATCACCTTCTCAACGATGCCGGGCAGGATATCACGGGTGGCTTTTATAACCTCCCTGACGAGTTCGCCCATGACAGGCTTGATGATCCCCTCGATCATGGCGGGGATATCCTCCCTGAGACGGGCTGAGGCCTCCTGGAGTATGGCTTCTATTGTTTCTTCTTTGGGTGCGATGCCTTCTTCGTGAACTGGAGGCCATACAATTAATTCGGGCGCCCCCGCAGCTTTCGTTTCCTTCCCCGCTTCTATCTTGGCCTCCTGGAGCTTCTCTTCCTCCCAGGATGGCTCCCTTTCAATCTCCACCTTCTCTTCGACAGGGGGGATCTTATCCTCAACCTTGGCCTCTTGCACCGTCTCTTTAAAGAATGTATCGAAATCCGCTGAAATCTTCTCCGCCGGTTGCACCGCATCCATAGTCATGGTTTCCTTTTGGGCAGAGGGCTCCTCAACTATCGCCTTGTCTTGAGAGACAGGAATTTCCTCCAAGGCCGGGCCTTGCGCCTCGCTCGAACTGATCGATTCCTTCAATGCAGATTCAAAATCCGCGCCGATATCGGGCTTGGTAGTCTCAGACTTGGCTGAAACATGGCCAACATCAACAGTTTCCACCGCTTCGGCCGGCTTTTCCTCGGGAATTACAACCTCCTGGAGAGCGGCTGGTTTGGTGTCGGCCTCCAATCCCTCCAGGGAGATCTCATCCTCCCGGGAGATCTCCTTGCCGAGATCGAAGGATTCGGGCTCCCGTACCCGTGGCTTTTCTGGAAACGGCGGTTCGGCCTTCCTCTGCTTCTTTGCCAGATCCCCCTCCTCCATCAGATCAGTGAGGTCAATGATCTCATCTTCATCTTTGAATTTTTCAGCCATACGCTCTCCTTTGTTTTGTTCCGGACCTCAATTCTTCATGACCGGCTGGCCCGTGGATTCCATAACACTCTTCCACAAAGGTCCATGGGTATCGATCCTCTTCCTCTCCCCCACACTCAACACAATCGGGATGTGTACATAGCGGTTACCCCATACCCCGATGAGCATATCGGTCTTGCCGGACATGCCAGCGTGCACCGCCATCTGGGCTAAGAGCCCGCAGAAGATGGAATCGGATGCATCCGCTTCCACACTTCTGATCACATAGCTCGGGTCGATGTACTTGAGATTAATTTCGATGTCTTTTTCCTTAAAATAGCTCTGGATGCTATCCTTCAGGAAGAGCCCGATATCGCCCAGCTTGATATTTCCGGATGCATCGGCCCGGGCGTTTTCCTTATCAAAGAATTTCAGCCCGGCACCCTCGGCGACGACGACTACGGCATGCCCTCTAGCCTTGAGCCTCTGTTCGAGGCTCGCGAGGAATCCCTTTCCCCCTTCGAGATCGAAATCCACCTCGGGCACGAGCACGAAATTAGCATCCCCTTGGGCAAGCGCGGCATTGACGGCGATGAAGCCCGAATCCCGGCCCATGAACTTGACCAACCCGATGCCGTTGGGGGCGCCGGTCGACTCATTGTGGGCGCACTGGACCACCTTTTTGGCCTCCTTTACCGCCGTATCGAAACCGAAGGTTTTGGACACAAAATTAATATCATTATCAATAGTTTTCGGAATACCGATAACCGCGCACTTATAGCTCCGCTCCAGGATCTCCTTCGCCACAGCGGAGGCGGCCTTCAGGGTGCCGTCGCCGCCGATGAAGAACATGATGTTCAGGTTCAATCGCTCGATGGCATCCACGATCTCGACAAGGTCCTGCCCGCCCCGCGAGGACCCGAGTATGCTGCCTCCCGTCTCATGGATGCGCGCAACCATCTGCGGAGTAAGATCGATAAGGGGAAACCCATAGGAAGGGATGAACCCCTGCAACCCGAAGGGTATGCCGCAGATGTTTTTCACCCCATACATATAGTAGAGCTCGAGGACGATGCTACGGATCACATTGTTTATCCCCGGACAGAGCCCGCCGCAGGTGACGATGCCGGCCTTGGTCTTCGAAGGATCGAAGAATATCTTGCGCCTGGGGCCCGCCAGCTCAAAGGTCGCCGGCTTCTTCTTCTCCGATATGCACTTCTCCACATATTCCAGGGTGGTATTGATCAACATCCGCTCGCAGTCATCCACGAAAAAGGTGCCCTTTACCGGGGAGTCAATCCGTGGCGTACCCAGAGATTGAATCGAAATATCAATATCGCCTTCCATGAAATCGATCGAGAACCCTGATTCCATCCGCATCCTCCATGCAATAATGCTTTATCGGATTTGCGCCGTCAATTCTTTACCTGCCTACCCCGACCGAAAGGAGCCTTTCCCGTGATTTGCGTATATGGTATAGATCCCGTGTGGTCAAGTAGTATAAGGAGTTTTCATGTATGATCTGTTCATCATCGGCGCAGGCCCGGGAGGATACACGGCCGCCATCCTGGCGGCGAAAAAAAAGCTGAAGGTCGGCATTGCCGAGGCGGACCGCCTCGGCGGCACCTGCACGAACCGGGGCTGCATCCCGGCCAAGACCTATATCGAAAGCATCAATCTCTATCACCACATCCGGAACGCCAAGCGCTTTGGCATCGAAGTCTCCACCCCGTCCATCAGTCTCCAGGCACTCAACATGCGTAAGGACCGCATCGTCTCCCGCCTCATCAAAGGCATCGAACTCCTCCTCAAGACCAACCGTATCGACCACTTCCCCCAACCAGCCGATGTCAGTGCCCCCGGAACAGTCAAATTGGACAATGACACCATAGCTGCCAAACATATCCTCATCGCCACCGGCTCCCGCCCCAAACCGCTGCCCTTCGAGACACCGGGCCTATGGACAAGCGACGACGTGTTCACCGCCCAGGCGTGCCCCACATCGCTAGCTATCATCGGCGGCGGCGTCATCGGCTGCGAGATGGCCCACATCTTCTCCAGCCTCGGCGCCAAGGTCACCGTGATCGAGGCCCTGGACAGGATCCTCGCCACCGAGGACGAGGACGTCTCATCCGCGCTCGCCAAGACCATGCGCGAGGTCGACTTCATCACCTCCGCGCGCATCACCGGCATCGAGGGTAAATCACCCTACACCATCATCGCCCAGACCCCAGACCGGGAATTCACCATCCAGACCGAAAGAATCCTCTCCTGCATCGGCCGCGCGCCACACATCCCCCCGGGTCTTACATCTTTGGGCATCGACCTTACCCCCCAGGGCGGCATAGCTGTGGACGACCGCATGCAGACCTCACTCCCCGGCATTTCCGCGGTGGGCGACGTCACCGGCGCCAACATGTTCGCCTACGCCGCCTCAAAAGAAGCCGAGGTAGCCGTCGACCACCTCACCGGCGGCAATGCACGTATGTCCTACGCCAATATCCCGAGCATCGTCTTCACGGACCCGGAGATCGCCTCCGTCGGCACGATAATCACCGGCGCCCGCAAAGGCACCTTCCCCGTCTCCGCCCTGGGCCGCGCCCGCACCCTGGAGGCCAATGACGGCTTCGCCACTATTTATACCGACCACTCCAATAGAATCGAACGCGTCACCATCATGGCCCCGCATGCCACCGAACTCATCGCCTGGACCAGTCTGGCCGTCGACCAGGGACTCACCATCGAACAATTCCTCCACCCCCACTATACACATCCAACCCTCTCCGAACTCCTCAAGGAAGCCGCCGAAGACGTGCACGGCCTAAGTATTCATAAGGTGTAGCTGTAGGAGGGAAACCCTTTGAGACAATTCTGGTGGATGGTGAGCCGGTCAGCTTCGCGGTGTTCTTCCACAACTACTCCACCTTCTTGGGGCAACAGGGCATCTATGTCGAGGGTCTGTTCGTGAAACCGCACATGCGGGGCCACAGCATCGGCAAGGCGATGCTGGCACATATCGACCGCTTTGCGCGTGAGCGCGGCTGCGGGCGGATCGAGTGGTGGGTACTCGACTGGAACGAACCAGCGATCAGGTTCTATGCATCCATCGGCGCCGTGCCCATGGTCGACTGGACATTCCACCACGTAATCGGGTAGGCGCTCGAAAAACTGTCTGATGAATGCTGAGCATCAAGTACATGGGGTCAGTGTGAATTTTCATCTGGATCGCATTCCCGTGAAAATGGCGGCTTGAATACATAAACACTGAGCCCTATTCTTGTTATATGCTCACTGAAAGATGGAGGAGAAAATGACAGACAATGCGCTTTTGAAGCCCATCAAAATCGGTCCCTACGAACTTCCGAACCGTGTGTTCATGGCCCCCATGACACGCAACCGCGCCGACAACCCCGAGAACGCCGCGACGCCACTCATTGCCGAATACTATTCCCAGCGCTCCTCTGCCGGTCTCATGATCACCGAGGGTTCCCAGGTCTCGCAACAGGCTGTCGGCTATATCAACACCCCGGGCATTCACAGCAAGGCTCAATTCGAAGGCTGGAAGCAGGTCACAAAGGCGGTGCACGACAAAGGCGGGCACATATTCATCCAACTCTGGCACTGCGGCCGTATGTCGCATCCGGATTTTCATGGCGGCGCCCTCCCCGTGGCGCCATCCGCGATAAATCCCCATGACCGTTCGTTTACGCCCGAGGGTTTCAAAGATACGGTAACGCCCCATACGCTTACCATTGACGAGATCCATGCCATTACCAAAGACTACGTAAATGCCGCTCAAAATGCGATTTCCGCGGGTTTTGACGGCGTCGAGATCCATTCGGCAAACGGGTATCTCTTCCATCAGTTCTTCGCTAACTGCTCTAATACCCGTACCGACGAATATGGCGGCAGTCACGTGAACAAGGCGCGCTTTTTCTTCGAGACGCTGGATGCCGTAGGGAAGACCATCGGCTTCGAAAAGGTGGGGATTCGGCTGAATCCATCTATGCACGGCTTTTTCGGCATAACCATCGACAAGGGCACCATCCCCACCTTCGATTACATTATCGAGCGGTTGAACGATTACAAGGATCTCGCCTATGCCCATCTCCTCGAACCCATGACCCCAGTCGATGATGTGCCCTATGCGGTGATGGAAGTCGCCAAGCATTTTCGCCCGCTTTACAGAGGGAAACTGGTGAGCAACTGTGGGTACAACCGTGAGAGCGGCAACCGCATCATTGCAGAAGGTTATGCAGATGCCGTGTCTTTCGGCAAGCCCTTCATATCGAATCCCGATCTGGTGGAGCGCATCCGTCGAGGGGCCCAGTGGGCGCAGTGGGATACGAATACGTTTTATACCCCTGGACCAAAGGGGTATACAGACTATCCGGCACTCGATTGACAAATAAGGGGAGCGTACAGGGGCACAGGGGACGTCTGTAAACATATAAACTATTTTCTTCGGATCATTTCATCGCCCCTCGTTGATAACAAATTTATGAACGTCCCCCTGTTCCGTAAGGCAACTATTTATGAATGATACTTATGAGGATGTTTATGCA
>CAYGXB010000177.1:0-6821 GCA_964353605.1 uncultured Bacteriovoracaceae bacterium | reverse complement strand
GAACGAGGTTATCGGTGATCTCGACGCCTGGATTGACCTCGACCCCCAGGACCTGCCGCATGATGCAGGACAGGTAATCGATGCCTACGGTCTGGAGATACCCGCAAGTCTTCATTTCAACCTCAACATCGGGGCCATAACGCTCGTGGAAGCGATCTGCAGGAAAAAGATCCCCATATTCATTGCAGAGCACGCGAGCGACCCTCTCATCCCCAAAGACATGCAGTTCCTCGGCAAGGGGCTCAATCCGGATGCCTTTCCGCGGGAGATACGCCTGGTCGGGCACTCCGAATTCACCATCCGCTTTTCCCATCTCGTAGCAGTGGCGCGGGCATTTCAGCGGCGGACCATGACGGGCGCGCTCATGGAACTTATCGGTCTTAAGAAATCCCCGGGCATGAATTTCATCTTCTCAAACCGGGCATGTGCAAACGAAGCGCAGGAGATCATCTTCGAGCTCCTGGATCACATCCGGGAATACCGCTGGTTCATCATGCATTGATTATGAAGCTTGTGGAGAGTTCACCGGCGACCACCCTGTTCCTTCCCTCCTGTTTCGCCTGATAGAGGTAAGTATCGGCCTGGTCGATGATGGCCTCCGGGGTGAGCGTTTCTTCGGGCGTACCGGGACTAAATCCGGTCACCCCAAAACTTGCGGTTATCTGGAGCTCCCGGCCATTGAATTTGATCACCCTGCTGGAGGTGCCTTGGCGGAGTCTCTCCGCGAGGCAGGAAGCACCGTGGATATCGGTCTCTGGAAGGACGATGAGGAACTCATCTCCACCATAGCGGGCCACCCAGTCGAGGTCGTTCCTATAGTGACCCTTAATGCACAAGACGAATTCCAGCAAGACCTGATCCCCGGCCTGATGACCATAGGTGTCGTTGACCGGCTTAAATTGATCGAGATCGCATAAGACAATGGAAAAGGGGCGCGTATATCGGCACGCCTTCTTGATCTCCTTGGGCAGATGCTCGGTCAGATACCCCCGATTGTAACAACCGGTGAGAGAATCGGTGATCGACAGGAGTTTGATCTCGGCCGTCCGTTCCTGCACCTTCTCCTCGAGTTCGGCATTGAGCTTCTGGAGCTCATCCCGGAATTCGACGATCTTCTGGGCGGCAATGTATATGCCGGTCGCGGTCTCGATGAATTCCCGGTCGATGCTCCCGGATATGAACTGGGCACTCTGGCCTTCGCTCAGGTCGGACGAGGTCTCATGGATCTCCTGCAGGTTGTTCTTGATAGACAGGAAGATGAGCACGCACATGAACACCCCGACGATGAGGATCATGGCCGTGAAAATGAAGACAGAGAGTAGGGGTGAGTGGATGACCTTGCTGGATGTCACCCCATGGGTGATGATGCTGCTGACGAGCATAAGGATGAGGATGAAACCGAACTTCATCAACAAGGAGGAGGAATAGCGCGGGCCATCCCAAGCATCGCGCATGGCGAGGAGCCAGCGGGCATCACGCCTCACGTCCGTGGTGATGAGCTCGGTGATGAGGAAGGTGAACATGATGTAGATGAGCCAGGCGATCAGCGCCCCTCTGAATATGGCCAGCCCATTGTGCCAATTGTACGTGACGAGCACCTCCTGGAGGACGGCGATGACGAACACGGGGGACGACAATATCGTTGCGAGCATGGAATTTAGATAAGGGAGTTTCTCCAATTGATGAGATATCTCTTTAAGTGTCTCGTTGGGCACCTCGAGAGGGAGGGAGAGACCCCGGACATGGTCGTTCAGCACCGCAAGACTCTTCAGTTCCCAACGTTTTCCCCACAGTCTGGCCAGACCGAAAAAGAAATAGTGGATCAGAGCGGCGCTGCCGATGAGGATGGCACAGAGGATGACATCGTCCCACAGGGCATCCGGGGTGGCGTAATCCACGGTGGCCCACATGAATATCATGGCGGGGACGGCTGCTGTAGCGCCAAAGATGGAGAAAAAGCACACCGCGAAGGTGAAGCACACTTTTTCAGAAAGAAAGTTGAACACCCGTCTCACGAACAGGGATATATTCATTTCCATATTATCGTCCCGTTCCAAAAAGATCTTAAAAAAAGAGCGACATCGAAGACGTTTTGGATTGGTAATCATTACCTTTCCTTCGCTGGAGGTATACGCCAGGGCGAGTAATATCCAGAATGCCTCCCGCGAGGAGCAGGTGAAAAGACCAAAGATAGAGGAGTTCTATCAGAAGCGGGTTAACGAGGCCTCAAACGATCTGGCACGCTTCGAAAAGATCAAGTAATTCAACCTTATATCGAGGGATTTCAGTATTCAGGCGGGCGAGATCACGGCTACCTTGAAGATCCGACGCAAGGTCATTGCGCAGAAGAACAAGGATATCATCGACGCCATGTACGAGGGGGGCGGAGAGGATTAAAAAAAGACAGGGGAACCTCTTGTAAAAAAGGACCCCGGCTCCTTCCTGAAGACTTTCCCCTCAATCCAGACTGAGACCTGAGCACACATTCCGCCAGAGGGTATCGTCCGTCGTTACTGTAACCGCTATGCCCGTTCCCCCCCTGGAAGGATCAACACGCACAACCTTGCCCTGGAGGGCAATCGATGGTGTGGTGGAGCGTAAGGAAATGGGCAGGCCCTTGAGGTCAAAGGCGCGGGCAGGCCTGATGAGTTTGAAGATACTCACGGATTCCAGACAGGCCCCGCTGAGGCTGATGTCCCTCATATAGCCCCGGCCATAGAGATTCGCACCTATCTTTACCAGGGCAAGGAACCGGGCCAGTCTTCTCGGTTCCTTCCTCCGCTCCTGAATGCCAGCCTCACTATCCATGATATCCCCTTCCGCTTCTCACAGAAACAGATATCTCTATCATACATGCCAATGCTCGCAAAGCAAGGATGTTTGCTCTTTTTTTCAAAAAAAAGATCTCAGGCGGATTTTGAAAGGAAAGCGGATTTTGGAATAAAAAAGGGGGCCAACGCCCCCGCTCTTATTGTGCAGCGCCTTCAGTAGGCTTGGCTTCTGCTGGCTTTGTCTCAGCTGGTTTTGCCGCGGCTTTGGGGACAGCTTTTTTTGCCTTCGCGACAACCTTCTTGATCTCCTTTGCGACGACCTTCCCCTCTTTCTCAACGAAGGATACAACAACCTTCTCGCCGGCTTTGATCTCGTCGATCGCCTTGTATACGCCGAGCTTCACATCGTCGGCAATGCTGAACTCCTTCTCGCCTAGCTTGTCCTTCACCGTGACGGTCTTCGCCGCGGCGTCGATCTTCGTCACTTCGCCGCGTATTTTGGACGTCTTCTCTGCCGCAACCCCTGCCGTTGCGAAAGCAAGACCAATCAACAACACCAGCGCCAATGTCAAAGACCTTTTCATTTTGTATTACCTCCTATGAGATTTTTTATCTTATGGCATGAGACCATTAGATCCCTTATTATCTGCTGTCAAGGCGTTTTCCTCAAAGGAGTCTTCAGAGAGCAGGATTGACAAGCGGTCTACAAACTGATTCAAGGAGGAAGCATGAAGATGCTCCTGATCCATCCACCCGTGTCGAAACCCTGCGAACCTCCCGCCGGTCTTGCGACACTGGCCGGGGCATTGCGGCGCCATGGCATTCCCTGCATGCTCCTCGATGCCAATATCGAAGGCATCCTGAGTCTGCTGGGCGGTCAGGGAAGAGACAACGATACCTGGACGAGACGCGCATATAGCCATCTTGCGAGCAATCTCGCAGCGCTCGAACAATGGGACGCCTATACCAATATCGGCCGCTATACACGGGCTGTCACGGAGATCACCCGTATCCTGCAAGTGGTAACCTTACCCTATGGATCAACCCTGGGTCTCGCCAATTTCACCGATCAAGCCCGGTCGCCGCTGAGCAGCGCCGATCTCTTGCAAGCCTCTGAAATGCCGGCGAAAAATGTGTTTTATCACTACTTTCAGCAGCGTCTCCCCGCTGTCCTGGAACAGGAAAATCCTTCCATTGTGGGTTTTTCTCTGAATTATTTAAGCCAGGCCTTGATAGCCTTTGCCATGATTGGTTATGTGAAAAAACTTTCCCCTGCAATGAAGATCATGCTCGGTGGAGGACTGGTGACTTCATGGCTGCAGAGGCTTGATTGGCGGAATCCTTTTGCCGGGCTCGTGGATGCAATGGTGGCGGGTCCGGGAGAGAGGCCGCTCCTCGCTCTGGCCGGAATACAGGCTGCGGACGATTCCAGTCTGCCGGACTATGATCCGGTGCGGGGCGCCCCCTATTTCTCCCCGGGAAGGGTCCTCCCTTACAGCGTTTCTCTCGGATGTTATTGGGGAAGGTGTTCCTTCTGTCCCGAAAAGACAGAGAACAGGGGTTATCGATGTTCAACCTCCCAGGACGTTTTGCATGATCTCAAAGCCCTGATTGCACGGGAAAATCCCTCGCTGGTCCACCTCCTCGACAATGCATTGAGTCCTTCTCTCCTTGCCGCGCTTGCCGCATGCCCCTTACGCGTCCCCTGGTATGGGTTTGCCAGGTTCACCAGTCACCTCACTGACCTTGACTTCTGCAGGGAACTTAAGCGCTCAGGCTGTACCATGCTGCAGATCGGATTGGAGTCAGGCGATCAGGGGGTATTGGATGCACTACAGAAGGGCATAGACCTAACTGAGGCAGGGGAGGTTTTGAAGAATCTCAAAATGGCCGGGATAGCGACCTACGTATACCTGCTCTTCGGTACCCCTCCCGAAACCTATGCCCGCGCACAGAAGACCCTTGATTTCATCCTAGACCACCGGGATTGCCTGGATTTTCTCAACCTTGCCATATTCAATCTCCCGAGCGGCAGCCTGGATGCAAGAGAACTCGATACCTATGATTTCTACGATGGGGATCTCTGCCTTTACAAGGGCTTTGTTCATCCGCATGGATGGCACCGCAAACTCGTCAGACGGTTCCTGGACAAGGAATTCAGGAGACATCCTGCCATCGCCCCCATCCTGAGGAGAGACCCCCCGGTCTTCACCTCCAATCATGCTCCGTTCTTTGTCATGGCGCATGGCGAATATATCCGGAATAGAAAGGGGGGAGGCTCTTCTTGCCAAAAAGGTTTTCCCCGGAAAGGACGATAAGACAAATATGCCTGTGCCGGAGGGAAGATTGCGGATACTCATTGTCGATGACAGCAAAACCAGCCGACTTGCCCTCGAGAGCATCCTGTCTCCCTATGGGGATTGCGATCTGGCTGGTAATGGGGAGGATGCCATCAAGGCGTTCTCTCTTGCCTGGGAACGGAACAATCCCTACGACCTCATCTGCATGGACATCATGATGCCAAAGGTGGACGGAATCCAGGCCTTGAAGATGATCCGCAAGATGGAACGCGAGATGGGGGTCATGCAATCCGAAGCGTCCAAGGTGGTCATGATATCAGCCGTAGACAATCCCCGCTACATATTCGAGGCTTATCATCAAGGCAGGGCCAATGCATATATTTACAAACCCCTCGATAAACAGAAGATCCTGGAGGAACTCAAAAAACTCAACTTGACCGCATAGATGAAAATTTCTTTGTCTTGAGTCGTGATATACCCTATACTCTTGCGGGGCTTTCGCGTAATGGAGCATAATAAAGATAAGGGGTTCACCCGCAGGGATTTCATGGGAACGGCCGCCAGAACCGCTTTCGTGCTTACGCTCGCGGGAGGGCTGCCGAAATATGCCTTTGCGGATACAACTTCCCAGAAGACGGAGAGGAGCATGCCAATCACAGCAGATTTCGATATTGTTATCGCTTCCGGGACCATCTATGATGGAACGGCTGCAGATCCCTATCGAGCAGATATCGGGATCCGGGGCGACAAGCTCGTGGCCATAGGGAGGATAACGGGCAAGGCTGCCAAGATCATTGATGCCCAGGGTCTCACGATCACCCCCGGCTTTATCGATGTGCACACCCATTGTGATATGACCTTCCAGGAAGCGGGCATGGGACGCTATCTGGCCTATGTACTACCGAGCTTCAAAGGGAATTACAACTATCTCTACCAGGGCGTAACCACGGTCGTAACCGGCAACTGCGGATTTGGTTATGTTGATACGAATTACTGGCTTGACCTTGTGGATGCCATGCGATTCGGGACCAATGTCTACCATCTTGCACCGCATGGCATGATCCGGGAAGCCTTGTTCGGCACAGAGCAGAAAAGCGGCCACAGCCGCAAAGAAATTGAGGCGCTGAAAAACAAGGTGGCGGAAGAAATGCAGAAAGGTACGCTCGGCTTTTCAACGGGCCTCGCCTATGCCCCTGGTCTCCTTACGAAGAAAGAGGAGATTATCGAGATCGCCAAAGTGGTGCGGAAATACGGTGGCATATACACCACCCATATCAGAGATGAATCCGGTCAACGCTATGCAGATGGAACGATCGGGGTCGTGGAGGCGATCAACGAGGCAATTGACATCGGCAGGCGAGCCGAGATCCCGGTCGAGATCTCCCATATCAAAATCGACGCACCGATCAACAGTGTGAAGGCCTCCCAGATCCTGGAGCCGATCGAGAAAGCCAGGGCAGAAGGTCTGGATATCCATGCCGATCAGTATCCCTATGACGCGGGGTCCACCCGGATAACCATCCTCCTGCCGAATGGATTTGTGACCAGCACCGGGATCAAGGATATGTACAAGACCAAGGAGGGGAGAAAAGAGGTGAAGGCGGCAATTGAGCAGGTCTTTACCTATCTCCCTCCGGAAAAGACACTCATCACCATGTATCTGGGAAAACCCTCATACGAGGGGCAGACCATAAAGGAGCTAGCGGAGAGCGAGGGCAAGTCGCCTAGTGGCTGTTATGTGGATCTGGTA
>CAYGXB010000176.1:0-6902 GCA_964353605.1 uncultured Bacteriovoracaceae bacterium | reverse complement strand
TTTCAGTTCGGCATAAACGCCCGCCATGCTGATGCTGGTCTAGTAGAGGGCGTCCACCGGTCCGTTGCCAAACGTGGCCTCCTTGATCTCCTCGTTGTCTATAGCGAGCACGACCGTAGCGTTAGGTGTGGTCACCGTTCCGGAACTCACATTGATATGCCTGAGCTCATACTTCTCCGGCACGCGGTAGATTTCTTCGATGACAATGGCCTCGAGGTCAGCGTCATAGACCTCTTTCTTCTTGTCCGAGATCTCCTTGAACCGATTGAAGACCTTTTTCAGCTCCCCTTCACTGAGGTGATATCCGAGGCTCTTGAGCCTGTTATCGAGGGCATGTTTTCCGGAATGCTTCCCAAGGACGAGATGCGATTTCCCGATGCCGACGGCTTCAGGCGACATGATTTCATAGGTCGAGCGCTCCTTGAGGAACCCATCCTGGTGGATGCCTGCCTCATGGGCGAAGGCATTGGCCCCGACGATTGCCTTGTTGGGCTGTACCGGTATCCCCGTGATATGGGAAACGAGGCGGCTCGTGGGATAAATCTGGGTCGTATCTATGCCGGTAAAAAGGTTGTAGAGATCTTTCCGGACATTCAGGATCATGACCGTTTCTTCCAGCGAGGTATTCCCGGCCCGCTCCCCGATGCCGTTGATGGTGCACTCGATCTGCCGTGCCCCGGCCAGAACGGCGGATATGGAGTTCGCCGCAGCGAGCCCGAGATCGTTGTGGCAATGGACGGATATGGTGACCTTATCAATCCCCTTGACCTTCTTCTTCAGGTAGGAGACGAGGTCAAAAAATTCCTGGGGGGTGGTATAGCCGACCGTGTCCGGGATGTTGATAGTATCTGCACCGGCGGCAACGGCTGCGCCGAACACATCGACGAGAAAGTCCCGGTCAGAGCGGGTGGCATCCTCGGCGGAAAACTCTACACTCGGCGAGAGGGAATGGCAGAACCCGACGGCCTCCTCAATGGTCTTCAAAACCCCGTTTCGGGACATGCGGAGCTTGTATTTGAGGTGAATATCCGAGGTTGCAATGAAGGTATGGAGTCCAGGTTTCCGGGCGTCCTTCACTGCATCCCAGGCGGTCCTTATATCCTGTTCCTTTGCCCTGCACAGCCCGATCACAAAAGACTTCCTAACCTCGGCGGCCACGGCCTGCACGGCATCGAAATCACCCGGTGAAGAAACGGGAAAGCCTGCTTCAATCTTGTCTACGCCCAAGGTCTCGAGCTGTTTGGCCACGCGCACCTTCTCGTGGACATCCATGCTTGCGCCTGGAGACTGCTCGCCGTCCCGCAAGGTTGTGTCAAATATGATGATTCTCTCCGGTGCCCGCTTCATCGTCCACCCCATAGACTTCCTTTTTCTTTCTCACTACGATGGCCATGATGATATTCAATAGGATACTGCCAAAGACAAACGTCATGGTCAGTATGAAGGCCATGACCTCGGGCGCGGATGCGATCACCACGAGCAGGAGCAGACCAGCGACCAGAAGTTGGAACGGGTGCGCTTTGATATAGGTGATATGCTTGAAGCTCGGATATTTGATCGTGCTCACCATGAGGAAAGACAGGAAGTATACCCCGGCCAGGGCCGGCACCTCCGGGATCTGTCCTACCACATCGCTCAAGAGCACCACGCTCGCCACCGTTGCAGCCGCCACTGGAATGGGCAATCCGGTAAACTTGGATGTATCACCCGTAGTATCGGTATTGAAGCGGGCGAGACGGAGTGCCCCGCAGGCGACAAAAAGGAAGCAGGCCAAAAAACCCAGCTTCCCATAGGCCTTGAGCGTCCAAAGGTAGACCATGATGGCCGGCGCCACGCCGAAGGCGATCACATCGGAAAGGGAGTCATACTCTTTCCCGAAGGCCGAGGTCGAATTCGTGGCCCGGGCGATCCTGCCATCGATGGCGTCGATGAAACCAGCGCACAGGATCATGACGGCGGCCCAATAAAAGTTGCCCTTCAAGGAGAACAGCATGGAGTAGAATCCGGAGAAGAGCCCTATCGTGGTGACAAAGTTCGGGAGAAACGGCATGGAACGCCGGTCCTTTTCCTGCTTAATCTTTATCCTCCGTTTTCTCATGACAGAACCCTCCCAAGGATCGTCTGTCCTGCATATACCTTATCGCCCTTGCTCACAATCACTTTGACCTCTTGGGGGATAAAGGACTCCAGGAGCGAGCCAAAGCGAATCAGGCCTATCCTCTCCCCCTGGCGCACCGTGTCCCCTTTTTCAGGCCAGCAGTGGATCCGCCGCGCGACAAGGCCTGCCACCTGATCGACCCGGAAAATGCCGAGATAGTTCTCGATGTAGAGGGTCATGCGTTCATTGGCCTCGGTTTTCTTGCCCACATTCGCCATGTGGAACTTGCCGGGTTTGTATACCTTCTCGATCACCACGCCTTCTACGGGAGCGCGGTTCACGTGGACATTGAAAACTGACATGAAGATTGCGACCTTCGTGCAGCTTCCGACCTTTTCCTCCGTCGTCTCGACCACATCGAGGATGGTGCCGTCTGCAGGAGAGAGAAAGAGTCCCGCTCCCTGCGGTATGTCCCGTGGTGGATCGCGGAAAAACCAGGTGACGAATGCCAATGGTGCAAGCCCCAGCATCTTGAGCCGCGTTCTTACGAGTAGGAGCGATAGTATGCCGCTTGCGGCAATGTAGGGCGCGCCTTCTTTTCTGATCAACATGTTAGTTTTCCTTCCTGTCGACCTTTCTATCCCTGGTAATCCACGGCATCATGGCCCGTAAGGATGCGCCCACCTTCTCAATGAGGTGTGCCTCACCTTTTCGCGTAAGCGCATTGAAAACGGGCCTTCCCGAAAGGTTTTCGAGGATCCACTCCCGGGCGAACTCTCCATTCTGCACCTGGGCGAGGATGTTTTTCATCCTCAGCCTAACGCCCTCATCGATGAGGAGGGGTCCCCGAGTGAGGTCCCCATATTGGGCGGTATTGCTGATGGAATAGCGCATGTTCGATATACCGCCCTCATAGATGAGGTCTATGATGAGCTTGAGCTCGTGGAGGCATTCGAAGTACGCCATCTCAGGGGCGTATCCGGCTTCGACCAGGGTCTCGAATCCAGCCAGAATCAGCGCGGTGGTCCCTCCGCACAATACCGCCTGTTCGCCGAAGAGGTCGGTCTCGGTCTCCTCCCTGAACGTGGTCTCGAGAATCCCTGCCTTGCCGCCGCCGATGGCGCAGGCATAGGCGAGTGCGAGGTCCTTGGTGTCACCCTTGACATCAATATCGACGGCTATCAGCATCGGCACGCCGCGTCCCTGGGCATATTCATACCTCACCATATGCCCCGGCGACTTCGGGGCTACCATGAAGCAATTCACCCCAAAGGGCGGCTTGATCTGGCCGTAATGGATATTGAATCCGTGGGCAAAGGCCAGGTACATCCCTTCCCTCAAGTTTGGCTGGATATCCCTTCGAAAAACCCCGGCCTGGAGCTCGTCCGGAATGAGAATCATGACCACATCCGACCATTTCACCGCCTCAGCGGTCGTCATTACCTTGAGCCCCGCATGCTCGGCTTTCTGCCTGGAGGGGCTCCCCTCACGGAGGCCGACAACCACCTCCACACCGGAGTCCTTGAGGTTATTGGAATGGGCAAAGCCCTGAGAACCGTATCCAAGCACTGCGATCTTCTTGTATCGAATCAAGCTGAGATCAGCATCCTTATCATAGAATACCTTCATCAGAGCTTCCTCCTTCCTTGCATCTCTCTTTCCATGACGACAGTTCCTGTCCGCACGAAATCGATGATACCGAATGGGCTCAACAGCTCGACAAAAGCCTGGAGCTTTTCCTTGGCCCCGGTGAGTTCCATGGTATAGGATTTGGCGCAGACGTCCACCACCTTCGCCCTGAAAATATCGGCGATGCGCAGCACCTCGGGCCTATTCTCGGCCTTCGCCTGAACCTTCACCATGATCATTTCCCGTTCCACATAGTCCTTCCCCACGCAATCCGCGACCTTGATTACATTAACCAGCTTATTGAGCTGTTTCTTGATCTGCTCCAGGACCTGGTCATCGCCGATAGTGGTGATCACCATCTTCGAGATCTTCGGATCCAAGGTTGGAGCTACCGAGAGGGATTCGATATTGAACCCCCTTCCGGAAAACAGCCCGGATACCCGGGAGAGAACGCCAGCCTCATTATCCACCAGAACCGAGATCACATGCCTCATGACCACCTCATACCAGGAGCATATTCTTTATGGGTGCTCCTGCCGGTACCATCGGATACACATCCTCTTCGGGGTCCACACGGAAGTCCACAAATACCGGGCCCTTGGTTTCCAGGGCATCTTTGATGGCCCCCCGCACATCCGAGGGCTTGTCCACCAACATGCCGTTTGCCCCATAGGCCTGGGCAAGTTTCACAAAGTCTGGTGATACCGCCATAGACGTGTGCGAATAGCGTTTTTTATAGAAGAACGATTGCCATTGTCTGACCATGCCCAGGTATCGATTATTAAGGATCATCACCTTGACGTTGAGTTTGTATTGCACCGCAGTGGCGAGCTCCTGGATGTTCATCTGGATCGACCCGTCACCGGCAATGTCGATGACCGTCCTTTTCGGGAAAGCCACCTGGGCGCCGATTGCTGCAGGGAAGCCATAGCCCATGGTGCCCAGCCCTCCGGAAGTCAAGAGCAGTCTCGGTTTCTTGAACTTGTAGAATTGTGCCGTCCACATCTGGTTCTGCCCCACCTCAGTCGCAATGATGGTATCGTCCGGTGTGAGCTTGTCGATCATCTCGACGACATATTGCGGTTTGATGATCGATGCCGAATAATGATATCTGAGCGGCTTGTCGCGCTTCCACCCTATGATCTGGGTATGCCAGGTGTCCAGGCGCTTATGGAGCTCACCGAGCTCTTTCTTCCTTTCCTTGAGCAGGGCGATGATATCCAAAAGCACCATCCTGCAATCGCCCACGACCGGTATGTCCACCTGCACATTCTTGCTGATGGAGGTGGGGTCGATATCGATATGGATGATCTCAGCTTTCGGAGCGAACTCCTCGCTCTTGCCCGTCACCCGGTCATCGAAGCGCGCCCCAATAGCGATGAGGCAGTCAGTCTCGGTCACCGCCATGTTGGCGACATAGGTCCCATGCATGCCGAGCATGCCGAGCGAGAGATCGTCCCCGGAGGGAAATCCTCCGAGCCCCATCAGGGTTGTCGTGACCGGTATGCGGGTCATGCGTGCCAGGGTGATAAGGTCTTCCGATGCATTGGAGAGGATGATCCCACCCCCGGCATAGATCACGGGATGCCTGCTCTTGAGGATATGGTCGACGATCCTCTTGATTTGACCGGGGTGACCTTTATATGTCGGGTTGTATCCCTGGAGACAGACCTCCTCGGGGTACTTGAAGGATACCAAGGCCTTCATGATATCCTTGGGCAGGTCCACGAGTACCGGTCCACATCTCCCCGTGCGTGCGATATAGAACGCCTCCTTGATGACCCGTGCAAGATCGGCGACATCTTTGACTAGGAAGTTATGCTTAGTGCATGGTCTCGTGATTCCTACCGTATCCGCTTCCTGAAAGGCATCATTGCCAATGAGATGCGTCGACACCTGGCCGGAAAAGATCACGATGGGAATGGAATCCATGCAGGCGGTGGCAATGCCGGTCACCGTGTTTGTCGCTCCCGGCCCCGAGGTCACAAGGCAGACGCCCACCTTCCCGGTGGCCCGGGCATAACCGTCAGCCGCATGTACCGCACCCTGTTCATGCCTGACCAGGACAAACTGGATGTCTTTGGTTTCATAGAGCGTGTCAAATATGTCCAGCACAGCCCCACCAGGATAACCGAAGACATGCTTGACCCCTTCGCACCGGAGAGACTCGATGAGTGCAGCTGCCCCCTTCATCTTGCTCATACGTTCTCCTGATTGCTTCTCAGGTTTAGAGACTATGCGTGAGACTGTCTGTGTTTGCGAAGGATCTCCTCGATCTGGTCCTTGCCCACCAGCTTCAGCTTCTGGATCTCCCTGCGCCGCATCTCGTCTTCTGCGCTCAAATAGCGCTTCTTGTTAAATTCTTCGAGTTTGGTTTCGTATGCCAGGTGCTCCTCCCAAAGTTTCTTCAGTATTGCGTTATTCAGGATGAGCTGCCTGATGAGCTGAAGATCTCTCTCTTCCATCTTTTCCCCAACCTCCTATCTTTGGGGGATAAATAAACCATATGGAAAGCCCTGTCAACACATTGAATCCCGCATCTACCTACGCAGAGGTTCAGCTGTACCCGCCTGACATCAAGAACTACGCAGTGGGTTTGGGCTCAGTCGGATGTCGGTTGACTTACGTCCACTCCAACCTGACGGCACGGGGAAGTCATATGGGATCGGTGAGGGGAACCCTCTTTTCAAAAAAGGTTTCCCCCTCAGATCTTCAGTGGGAATAGCCAATCGTCTTGAGAGCAGTCTCGATCTCAGCCAGGACGGCCGGATCCTCGATGGTGGATGGCACCTTGTATTCCTTCTTGTCGGCGATCTTGCGCATGGTGGACCGCAGGATCTTGCCGCTTCTCGTCTTGGGTAATCGCGCCACAACGGCGATATCCTTGAGGCAGGCGAGTGCCCCGATCTGTTCCCGCACCATGGTCACCACCTCCTTTTCGATCACGTGCGGGTCTCGCTGGACGCCGGCCTTGAGAACGACGAAACCGATCGGGATCTGGCCTTTCAGGGAGTCCTCAACCCCGATGACAGCGCATTCGGCGACGTCCGGGTGTTTGGCGACCACCTCTTCCATGCCGCCGGTGGAAAGCCTGTGCCCGGCGACATTGATCACGTCGTCTACCCTGCCCATGATGAAGAGGTAACCGTCTTGATCCTTGAACCCGCCGTCGCCG
>CAYGXB010000175.1:0-6907 GCA_964353605.1 uncultured Bacteriovoracaceae bacterium | reverse complement strand
AGAACACCCTTGCCCGCGGCCAGGCCGTCGGCCTTGATCACCACGGGAAACGCGGCGTCACGAACAAAGGCCTTGGCCGATGCTACATTTTTGAAGATCCCGAAGGCGGCGGTCGGAATGTCAAAAGTTCGCATGATGGTCTTGGCAAAGGCCTTCGACCCTTCGAGCTGTGCTGCGTTCCTGGTCGGACCGAAGATGGTCAGACCATCGCTCAGGAAAGTATCCACGATGCCGTCCACGAGCGGTGTCTCGGGGCCGACCACGGTGAGATCTATTTTATTATTCCGGACAAACTTCTTCAGGCCGATAAAATCATTTGCCTCGACATCGACGCAGACGGCATCGGGAGCGATGCCACCGTTCCCCGGCGCACAGAATACCACATCCACCAGGGGACTCTGGGCTATCTTCCAGCAGAGCGCGTGCTCTCTGCCACCTGATCCGATGACGAGGACGTTCATATCAATGCCGAAAGTGGCGCATGCCGGTAAAGATCATGGCCATGTTGTGCTCGTCCGCGGCCTTGATCACCTCCTGGTCCCGCACCGAACCACCCGGCTGGACTACAGCCGTCACCCCGGCGGCCGCCGCCTCGTCGATGCCGTCCCGGAATGGGAAGAAGGCATCCGACGCCACCACCGACCCCTTGGTGGAAAGGCCGGCATTCTTCGCCTTGAGGATGGCCAGCCGCGAGGAATCTACCCTGCTCATCTGACCCGCGCCGACCCCGATGAGCTGATTCTTCTTCGCGTACACCACCGCATTGGATTTCACGTATTTCACGATCTTCCAGGCGAACGTGAGCACCTCCATCTCGTCGGGGGTGGGCTTGCGCTTGGTGACCACCTCGGATGAGCTCAAATCGATATCCCCGAGGTCCCGCTCCTGGAGCAGGAGCCCGCCGGTCACCCGCCGCGTGAAGAAGGTCGGCCTCTTGGCCCTGGAACCTTCCAGGATGCCTGGCACCCTGAGGAGGCGTACATTCTTCTTCTGCGTGAGGATAGCGAGCGCCTCCTCGGTATAGCCCGGGGCGACCACCACCTCGGTGAAGACCTCGCCGATGGCGTGCGCGGTCTGTGCATCGACGATACGATTGAGGCCCACGATGCCGCCGAAGGCCGATACGGTATCCACGGCGAATGCTTTCCGGTATGCCTCCTCCAGGTTACCGCCGATGGCAGCCCCGCAGGGATTGGCATGCTTCAGGATGACGCAGGCGGGCTTGCCGAACTCCATGATGAGATCGAGGGCCGCATCCGAATCCATGATATTGTTATAGGAAAGCTCCTTGCCCCAGAGCTGCTCCGCCGTGGCGATCGAGGGTTGATCCACGCGGACATCAGTGTAAAAGGCTGCCTTTTGGTGCGGATTTTCGCCGTAGCGCAGGAGCTGCTTTCTCTGGTACTGCACGGTATACGTCAGCGGGAATTCGCCCTCCTCCACATCGATGCCTTGGAGGTAGTTGGAAATGGCCGCATCATAGCGCGCGGTGAGCGAGAAGGCCTTGCGGGCGAGGTTGAAATTGGTCCTCGGGCTCACGAACCCGTTGGCGCGCGTCATCTCATCGAGGATATCCTGGTAATCCTTGGGGTCGGTCACCACGGTGACAAAATCGTAATTCTTGGAGGCGGCCCTGATCATGGCGGGCCCGCCGATGTCAATGTTCTCGATGGCTTCGTTAAGCGGCGCACCCTTGGCCACGGTGTCCTCGAAGCGGTAAAGGTTCACCACAAGCATGTCGATGGGCTTGATCCCGTACGCCCGCATGGCAGAGACATGTGCAGGGTTGTCCCGCAGTGCCAGGAGACCGCCGTGCACCTTGGGATGGAGCGTCTTCAACCGCCCGTCCATCATCTCCGGGAAGCCCGTATAGTCGGAGATGTCCACCACGGCCACACCTTTTTCTTTCAAGAGTTTGGCCGTCCCGCCGGTGGATATGATCTCGGCGCCAAACGCGGCGAGCCCCTTGACGAATTCAACCACCCCGGCCTTATCCGTAACGCTCACCAGCACCCGTTCAATCTTTGGCATCTCCCCCCATCTCCATCCTTGAGTTTTAGATCAAATATTGTGAACCTCGCTCACGCCGTCCCTGTGCATGTAATACCAGGTGAGCAGGGGCACGATCCGCTTGAAAAGACCAGTATCGATATGGCTGATCTGCTTCACGTGCGAGGTGATCTCGTCACCGGTGATATCGCCGGAAATCATGCCCTCCCGCAGACGAGTGATACGCGTATGCAGGCTGTCCTTCATGCGTTTGTCGGGCACATGTATGGACACGTAGCGGTTCATCTCGGCAAACAGGCTCTCCATGTCCATGAGGCCAAAGGCGTTGTAGTATTCGCTCTCGAGCTCGTCGAGCATGGCAATGAGAAAGGATTTGGCATCCTCCAGGCCAAGCCGGTAGGTATCTTCGAGCAGGACCTTTTCCATATCATCCATGAAGGGGGTGATAAAAGTGATGGCGGTGAATTCCTTGACATATGGATGGTGTTCGCCCAGCATCTGTGAGAGTGTCTTGATGGCTCTGTCCTTCCATTTTAGCGCCTGCTTGTCCTGGACATACCCTTCCAGGAGCTCGTCCACCTCCTTGAGAATATCCTCTAAACCTATAAACACTTGGTCTATGGGGTAATCTATTTTCATGGCAATCATCATACACAGCAATCCTTCCCATGGTCAAGCCTGTTCATAGAGGGCACTCTGTGGTAGGGTATGCCGTATGCGCACCAGAGAGGATTTTCACGACAGAGACGCCTTGACAGCCTCCGTCCGCTCCCTCCTTTCCACGCGAGAGCGACGGACGATAACGAGTGCCGGTCTGCGCCCCTCCGCCGTGCTCGTCCCCCTCTGCTGGATCGACGGTTCCCCCCACATCCTCCTCACGAGGAGATCCATGACTGTCGAGTACCACAAGGGCGAGATCTCTTTTCCCGGCGGCCACACGGAACCGTGCGATAGTGGCCCCGAGGCCACTGCTTTGCGGGAAACGCACGAAGAGATCGGCGTGCACCCCGCTGACGTGGAGATCCTCGGACTCCTCGACGACTACATCACCATCTTCGGCTTCCATATCACCCCGGTGGTGGGGATCATCCCCTACCCCTATCCCTTCCGCATGAACAGCGAGACGGAATCCATCATCACCCTGCCGCTCGAATATGCCCTCGCGGACCAGGCCTGGATGTCCGAGAAGACAACGCTCAAAGGCCTTGAGGTGGACATCTTCTGCATCGAGGCAGCGGGCGGCTTCATCTGGGGCGCCACCGCCAGGATGCTCAAACAATTCGCCGAGATCCTGGCCGGCAGGCCCATCCCAACCGGCGCCATGAAGGAAGCGGCCAGGATCTGGATCACCGGCATCATATCCGCGCAGAAACGCTACGCTCAGAAACTCTAGTCAAAGGCGCCAAGACAAGAATCTCGACCTCCCCCGACCCCCCTCCTGTCTAGGAGAGGGATAGAGCTTTAGGTTTTTGGGCTTGGCTTTTTTGCTTTTAAGCAGTGATGAATTGTTTTCCGGTGAGGCGCTCATAGGCTTCGATGTATTTCTCGCGTGTCTTGCTGATGATATGATAGGGAAGTTTCGGTCCGGGAGAGGTCTTGTTCCAGTCGAGGGTTTCCAGGTAGTCGCGCAGGAACTGCTTGTCGAAGCTTGGCTGTGGTTTGCCGGGTGTGTAGGCGTCGAGCGGCCAGAAGCGCGACGAGTCGGGGGTGAGGGCCTCGTCGATGAGGAGAAGGTCGCCGCCGATGCGGCCGAACTCGAACTTGGTGTCCGCAATGATGATCCCATTATTGCGGGCGTGTTCGGAGGCCAGGGAATAGATCCGGATGGATATTGCCCGCACCTTTTCTGCAATCTCTGCACCTATGAGAGAACAGGTGGTATCGAAATCGATGGCCTCGTCGTGATGCCCGAGTTCCGCCTTGGTGGTAGGGGTGAAGATGGGTTCGGGGAGTTTGTCCGATTCGCTCAGGCCCTGAGGTAGGGGGATGCTGCAGATGGACCCTTTCTGCTTATACTCCTTCCAGCCGGAGCCCGAGAGATATCCCCGTACGACGCATTCCACGGGCAGGGGTTTGGCCTTCTTCACAAGCATGGACCTTCCGGCGAGGCGTTTGTCATTGAGAAAGGGTGCCGGGTAGTCCTCGCTATGCGCGGCGATCACGTGGTTCGGGATGATAGCGGATGTCTTCTCGAACCAAAAGAGGGAGAGCTGGTTCAAAACGGGGCCTTTGTCCGGTATTGGATCAGGAAGGATCACGTCGAAGGCGGATATCCTGTCCGTGGTCACGATCAGGAGGCGGTCGGCATCGACATCGAATATCTCCCTGACCTTGCCGCTCGACAGCTTCTTTCCCCCAGTGATGTCGATATTCGTAAGGATATCCATAATTACCCCCTTCTTTTTGGTAGACCGCCAGAGTGCCAAAAAAGTATTGAAAAAGTCAAGCGCCTATTATATAGATTTTTTTCCCTTGAGGTCTGATAGAGCGCACGGGATAAGGATATCGAACGCGTTTATCAAGGGTGATACGCTAGAATTGCCACAGGTAATGAGCAAGGTGTGTCTTTCTGGCGATACGGACAAAGCAGTTTCAGATGGGGCGCATGACGGATAAAGCAGATGAGAACATGCCCGAGATGCGGGGCAACCTTGTGTACAGGTGTATAGCCTGTGGCACCCCATACGACATCTATGAATTCATCTATACCTGTCCGCGGTGCCGGTCCCTTTTAAAGATAGAAAACATCGAATTCGACCGCCTCAGGGAGACAACCCCCGCACGGTGGAGGGAGATATTCGACAGCCGGCGATCCACCAACATCCTGGAGCTTTCCGGCATCTTCCGTTTTCATGAATTGATCCTGCCCATCATTCCCATCGCGGATATTATATACCTGGGCGAAGGGCAGACCGCCCTGGTCCGTGCCAACCAGGAGTTGAGTGCTTGGGTGGGGGCTCCGTTCTTCGTGAAGAACGACGGATTCAACCCCTCGGCCAGTTTCAAGGACCGGGGCATGGCATCGGCCATCAGCTTTCTGAATCACGTCATCCGGGTAAAGAGGCTTGATAAAGTCCTCGGGATATGCGCCTCCACAGGCGACACCTCGGCCGCGGCGGCCCTCTATCTGAGCTATCTGCCGAAGTCCAAGGTGAAAACCGTCGTGCTCCTTCCCAAGGGCAAGGTAACCGCCCAGCAGCTTTCTCAGCCGCTCGGATCGGGGGCCATCGTGATCGAGCTGCCGGGGGTCTTCGACGATTGCATGCGGATCGTGGAGGAGCTTGCGCAGGATTATCGGGTATTTCTCCTCAATTCCAAGAATCCGGCCCGCATCGTGGGCCAGAAATCCTATGCCTATGAGGTCGCCCAGCAGATGCGCTGGCAGACCGCTGCCCTCGTCGTTGTCGTCCCCATCGGCAATGCCGGCAATATCACCGCCATCATGGAAGGCTTCCTCGATCTCCATGCATTGGGCATCATCGATGAACTCCCAGTCGTGCTCGGTGTCCAGAGCCACCATGCGGATCCCATCGTGCGCTGGCAGGAATCCGGCGAGTTCATGCCCGTCAAAGTCACGCCGTCCGTGGCGCAGGCAGCCATGATCGGCGATCCGGTCTCCTTCCCGAAGGTGAAGCAGCTCGTCGAGAACCATTTCAAAGACAAATTTTACACCATTGCGGTCACCGAGACCGAGATCATGGAGGGCATGCTCACCGCGAACAGGAACGGGCATGTGGTCTGCACCCAGGGTGGTGAATCGATAGCCGGCCTGAAGAAGGCCCTTGCCCTCGATTTGATCGGCATTCGGCATCGCTTCGTGGTGGATTCCACCTCCCATCAGCTCAAGTTCGCATCTTTCCAGCAGATGTACTTCGATGACACCCTGGGAAGCGAATACGGCATCGAGACGCGGGAGGAGTACAAGAATACTCCAGTGAGCCTCGAAGCCGATCCAGGGAAGATCGCCGCTTATTTGGGGCTTCAGAAAAAAACGGATGTGTCGACATGAATCAGCAAAGGCGGATATGGGCCCTTGTTGGAGAGATAGAGATAAAATAAAGCGAGCACAGGAGGGATAAGGCATGAATAGCAAGGATTTTCTCTTTTCATCTGAGTCAGTTACCGAGGGTCATCCCGACAAAGTAGCAGACCATATCTCGGATGCGATATTGGATGAGATCATAACCCATGACAAGACCGCCAGGGTGGCGTGCGAGACGCTGGTGACAACCGGCCTGGTCGTCGTCGCAGGCGAGATCACGACCACCCATCACTTCGATGTCCAGCGCGTGGCGCGGCAGACCATCAAGGAAATCGGCTATACGGATGCAGGCATGGGGTTCAGCTGGGACACGTGTGGTATCATGGTCACCCTGGACAAGCAGTCGCCGGATATCGCGCAGGGTGTCAACGAGGGGCAGGGACTCTTCAAGGAGCAGGGCGCAGGCGACCAGGGCATGATGTTCGGCTTTGCCTGCGACGAGACCCCGGTATTAATGCCGGCCCCGATCTACTACGCGCAAAGCCTTGCCAAACGGTTGGCCGAAGTCCGTAAAAACGGCATCCTCGAATGGCTGCGGCCGGACGGCAAGACCCAGGTCACGGTGGAGTACAAGGGCGGCAGGCCGGTCCGGGTGGACGGCATCGTCATCGCCGCGCAGCACAACGAGGACGTGAATTACGAGACGCTCAAGGAGGGCATCATCGAAGAGGTGGTCAAGAAGGTCATTCCGGCTGAATTCCTCGACGACAAGACCCGGTATTACATCAACGCCACCGGCCGCTTCGTCATGGGCGGTCCGCATGCCGACAGCGGGCTCACCGGCCGCAAGATCATCGTCGATACGTATGGCGGCTACGCCCCGCACGGCGGCGGCGCCTTCTCCGGCAAGGATCC
>CAYGXB010000174.1:0-6937 GCA_964353605.1 uncultured Bacteriovoracaceae bacterium | reverse complement strand
ATTGTCTTGGAGAATAACCTTCAGCCTGAATAATACCGCTTGTGGAAATCTCTCTCACCAGAGCGTGCTTTCCAATAAGGCCTTCCCTTGGCAAAGAATACCCATTGATGCCTTGGTCCGTATTCGTTCCGCCGTCCTGCCCCTAACGAGATCATACACCGCCAGCATGCCCTTCCTCTAAAGAACGCTTCCGTGTGAAGAACCTTAATTTCAATTGGTTAATTTCAACGCAGGCCATTCACGATTTATCTTCTGTCAAGCTATTTCCAGAAGCACATCAGAGAGGTAGAGGAGGGCCCGTATGTTTTCCCGTTGTGCATCAGCATACATGCATGAGCAACAAGCACTGAAGAAACCCTGTGATTGTGGGTAATCGAGGGTATTGAAAAAAACCATTGAAAAAGTTATTATATATGTATGTACTTTGAGCCTTTCATGATTCTATTCTGCAGTAATGGAATGTTCAGGGTCTGTAATGATGAATATAAAAAATGAAGAGATCGCCCGGGAAAAAACCGGTCAGTCGCTGGAAGACCTGGAGGCCCTGTCGCCCGAACAAATACGGCAGACGCTCCATGAACTGCGGGTGCAACAGATCGAGCTGAAGATGCAGAACGAACAGCTGCAACGGGCGGAGGAAGACTTAAGAAATCAGAATGCTCTGCTTAATGCTGTCATCAACAGCGCGAAAGACATCATACTTGTAGCACTTGATAAGAACTATTGCTATGTGGCTTTTAACGAACGACATCGCCAAGAAATGAAAGCGGTTTATAACGTCGATATCGAGATCGGCCAATGCATGCTGGATTTCATTACTGTTCCTGAAGTTAAACTCCTGGCCAAAGCAAGCTATGACCGCGTACTTAAAGGGGAAAGCTTTACCGAAATTCAACGGCAACCTAACCTTGATATATGGTATGAATTCTTCTGGAATCCGATCTGGACAACAGCAGGAGAGATCGACGGTATTAACCTTCTTATCCGCGGCGTCACCAAGCGCAAGCAGGCCGCGGATGCGCTGCAAGAGAGCGAAGCGAACTTGTGTGAGGCTCAGGAAATCGCCCGCATGGGTCGGTGGGAACTGGATCTTGTGACCAACAACCTCATGTGGTCGGACGGGATCTTCGCCTTGTTCGAGATCAGTCGTGAAACCTTTGCCGCCACCTATGAGGCCTTTCTGGAGTTCGTTCATCCCGACGATCGCTCCCTGGTTGACCGGGCCTACCGCGAATCCGTCGAAAGCAAAACGCCGTACGAGATCGAACACCGGCTGCTGATGAAAGATGGCCGCGTCAAATGGGTCAATGAGATCGGCCGTACCGCGTACGACGACGCGGGCAACCCCATCCGCTCCGTCGGCACCGTCCAGGACATCACCGAGCGCAAGCGGGCAGAGGAGGAGTTGCAGGAGATCGAGCAGCTCAAGGAGAAGCTTGAAAGGGAGAATGTCTATCTGCGTGAAGAAGTGAAGCTCCTGAACAAGCATGCTGAGATCGTGGGTGAAAGTAAGGCCATCAGAAATGTCCTGGTCCAGGCTGAGCAGGTGGGACCAACCGACTCCACGGTGCTCATCCTCGGCGAGACCGGCACGGGCAAAGAGCTTCTTGCCCATACAATCCACGACATGAGCAACCGGAAAGACCGGGCGCTCGTAATGGTCAACTGCGCATCGTTGCCGCCCACGCTGATCGAGAGCGAGCTCTTCGGACGCGAAAAGGGCGCCTACACCGGCGCGCTGACCAAGATGACCGGGCGTTTCGAGGTGGCCGACGGTTCGACCCTGTTCCTGGACGAGATCGGGGACCTGCCCCTAGAGCTCCAGAGCAAACTGCTTAGGGTCCTCGAACAAGGCCAGTTCGAACGGCTGGGGTCCACCAAGACCATACGGGTCAATGTGCGCATCATTGCCGCGACCAACCACGACCTGTCCCTGGATGTCAGGGAGGGGAGGTTCCGCAAGGATCTGTATTATCGGCTGAATGTCTTCCCCATCACCGTGCCGCCGCTGCGCGAGCGGAAAGGGGATATCCCGTCCCTGGTCTGGTCGTTTGTGAAACAGTTCGAAAAAACTCTGGGCAAACGGATCGAAAGCATCCCCAAGAAGAAGATGGAAGCCCTTATGCACTATCCCTGGCCCGGCAACATCAGGGAACTGAGGAATGTCATCGAGCACGCCATGATCATGAGCTCTTCCAAAACTCTTGATGTTGAGCCGCCGGATGGAACACCGCGAGAACAATCGGGTTCCAATACCCTTGCAGACATGGAGCGCAGGCATATCCTCACGGTGCATGAGAGGACCGGCTGGCGCATCTCCGGAAAGAACAACGCAGCAGGGATCCTCGGCATGAACCGAACCACCCTCCAGTCAAAGATGAAGGCCCTGGGCATTACGCGGCCCGTCTCATAATGGATATCGTATGCGCATAAACAGAGCGCATGTCTTCACCATGGCCCGTTCCTTGCTCGTAGCGCTGATAATGTGTCTGTCCTCCTGCGCGCAGGGCACGATCACGCCCCACCGGCCACAGGACCGCGCCATGGAGGCGCAGCCTGCCGGAAAGGACCTGAGCATCCTGCAGGCATGGAGCGGAGATTTTCCTGTAGCCGAGCTCGGGCGGCTGCCTACGGACCAGGTGAAAGAGCGGGTGGGATACATCGCTGACAAGGCGACCTTTGCTGCTGTATGGCAGGCGATGAATCCTTCCCTGGCCCTGCCTGAAGTGGATTTCACCGTCAACATCGTCGTTTTCTCTCGCAACACTGTTTTTTACAACCACACCTCCATAGCCAGGGTTGTTCTCAAAAACGGGATCGTCGAGGTCCTTGCCATCGAGACCATGTCCTCCCTGCCGATTGAGGACAAGGTTGCCATGGCTCTGGCGGTTATTCCCCGCACTGGTGTAGAGTTCATTCAGACCGACTCAGGGCTGATCCCGGTGATGAAGGCATCTTCAAACGACCCCAGGGATGCGAGCTATCGTATCGAGGGGCGCAACGTACGGCTGTTCCCTGGATGCGCGGAAGAGGAGACCATGCACGGCTCAGTGATGAGGAGCTCGACCTCGGTCTTCGGCAAGCCGGTGTACGGCGACCTGGATGGTGACGGTGATGACGATGCAGCCCTGATGCTGGTGCACAATCCTGGGGGGAGCGGGACCTTTTTCTCTGTGGCGGCCGCCCTCAACAGGAATGGCACATACCAGGGAACGAATGCCGTGCTCCTCGGCGATCGGGTCGCTCCGCAGGATCTCGGTATACGCAACGGGGTTATTCTTGCCAACTTTGCCGAGCGTGGACCAACCGAGCCGATGACTGCCCCACCTACCGTGGGCAGGACGAAATACCTGAGGGTGAAGGCTCTCACCTTGGCAGGAATCGACCCTCTCGGAAAGGGAGAACAGGTGCTGGAGGGCTGGGTCACCATAGGCCATGAGGTGCGATCATTCTTGCCCTGTGCACAGAAAAAATCCCTCTGGCTTGCCGGGAGCTCACCAGCTCTAAAAGATATTCTTTCGGCATATGGCACAGCACTGCCAAACCCGAAGCCGTACACCGCTGTTTTCATGATCCTCGCCGGTACATACATACAGAAACCGACCGACGGGTTTGCATTACCGTATGAAGCGGCGTTTTTCGCAACACAGCTGGTACAGGTATGGCCGCAAGGGAACTGCAGATAATACTACCTCGCCACGAAGAGCACGAAGGACACGAAGAAAGGAACCCTGCGTGGTGAGAACAATGGGCTGGGAAAAAGATGCAAACTATAGGTGAATTGTGTATAAAGCATCAGGGGGGGTATGCTTCAGACGTGAAATCAGACAACTGCTGTAAAGAGGCTAAAGTAATGATCCAGGCCACACTGCGAATGGATTTTGCTCCGCAGAAGATGGATGAGGCACTCCAGATCCTGCACTCCATTCTGTAGCGGAGCAGGGCTGAATCAGGTGGTATCGGTGCGGGCCTACTGGGCCCGCGTGGTGGTGCGCGTGGCCAGCAGTTGGATCGCGGGCATCGGTTAACTGATGTTCGGGTGGGCGATGCGATGAGGTCATTGCATCGCCTACCCGAAGCAAGACAAGATAAGGAGGATTACCATGAGGAGTTTCGTATTCCGTAGTGCGGCCTTGGTGGCCGTGATAGTCGCATGTCTGGCGCTGAGCGCGTTAGCAGCTGGGTTGTCCGATTTGCAGATCCAGTCCACCACGCCCGGCACAAGCGTGGAGGTCGAACGGGTTCTCGGAGGTGGCAAGGTGGTCGTAAGGGCGGTCGATGCCGAAAATAAGCCGCTGTTCGGATTAGGTGTCTCGGACTTTGATATTACGCAAGCCGGACATACAGCCAAGATAGTTTCGGTAGAGCCGCTCTCCCAGAGTCAGGACGTGCCCCGGCACATTGTCATGGTGCTGGACAATTCGTTTTCGATGAAAGAGCGCAAGGCCATTAAGCCATTGCTCGAAGGCGTCAGCGAAGTGCTGAAGACCGTCCGGCCGATCGACGACGTGCAGATGGTCGTCTTCATCAGCGCCAGCGCGAAGCCGGTGAACATGGGCGGCCGCAACCTGCATGTGCAGACGTTCAAGTCGAACCAGCCGGCCGCGTTGCAGGATTTTGCGAACAAGGCCTACCATGAAGGCCTTACCGACACGACCGTATTGTACGAAGGGATGCTGGCCGGGCTTGATCTTATCAAGAAGACGCCGGACACGGGGCCCAAGATCATGGTGGTCTTTTCCGATGGGGAAGATATCAACAGCGCCTTTAAACGCGAGGATGTCCTCAAGGCGGCGCAAGGGGTCGGGCGTTTGAATGCCTTTGCCATTGATTACATGCCGGGCCCACAGACCGACAAATTCCTGACCGCGTTCGCCACCCAGAACCGCGGGCAGATCCTTAAGGCTGAGGGGGAGTCGAAGCTTGTCCCCATCTTCCAGAGCGTGGCCTCGAAAATGTCGTATTTTTATGTCATCAATTACGCATTCCCGATCACCGGGAAGCTGGCGGTCGTCCCCGACACCGTGACGATCGAAGAGATCAAGACCATTGATGCCTCGCCCATGCTCGGGCAGATCTACTTCGCCGAGGGGTCGAGTAAAATTTCCTCCCCGTATGTCCTTTTGGCCGGGCCGGGGGAAACAGCCGGTTTCGATGAGCAGAAGTTCCGCGATACGCTTGAAAAGTACTATCAGGTGCTGAATATCATCGGCAAAAGGCTTACCGATAAACCGGAGGCCACGATCACGCTGGTGGGGTGCAATGCCGACACCGGCAAAGAGAAGGGCAAGAAAAAGCTCTCCACCCAGCGCGCCGAGGCGGTCAAGAATTACTTGCAGACGGTCTGGAACATAGATCCCAAGCGCATGTCGATCGAGGCGCGCAACCTGCCGGGCATGCCGAGCGCCAGCCAGCTCAAGGAGGGACAGGCGGAAAACCGGCGGGTGGAAATCCGCTCCACGGATATGGCGATCATGGCACCGATCCGGAGCACCTATCTGGCGACCCGGATCGATACGCCGGTTTTGAAAGTGCGTCCGAGCGAGATAGCGCAGCGCGAAGTCGCAAGCTGGAAGCTCACCGCTACCAATTCCAGCGGGAAGCTCTCTGAACTGGAAGGTAAAGGCGCGCCCGGGCAGGAAGTGCAGGTCCCGCTGCCGACCAAGGACCTCCAGGCGCTGGCCGTCGGTGGCGATATTACGTTGAACGTTGAGGCGAAGGACAACAAGGGCCAGAACGTAGTACTCAACCCCATACTGGTCAAGGTCAACTTCATCCAGTCCAGTCAGCGGCTCGCGCAAAAGGAGGGTCAGAAGGTACAGGAGAAATACGCCCTGATCCTGTTCGATTTTAACAAGGATACGATCAGCGCACTCAACCAGGAGATCGTGAAAAGGGTTGCGGCCCGCATCAAGGAACTGCCCAAAGCCACCGCTGAGGTCGTCGGCCACACCGATAACATCGGTAAGGAGGCCTACAATCTCAAGCTCTCCGAACGCCGAGCACTGGCCGTCTACAAGCAGCTTGCGGCTGCCTATGGCAAAGACGCCAAAGAGCACATCCACTACAAGGGTGTGGGTCCGAAATCCCCGCTGTATGACAACACGACGCCGGAAGCCAGGTCGTTCAACCGCACGGTTACCATCACCATGGACTATCTGAGCGCGGAGTAGCCCCGGGATCGCACCCAAAACGTATGGGAACATCAGGAAAAGGGGGGGGCATAAAATGAAACCGCGGAACAGATCAGCCTTGAAGAGGCTCGGGAGCAGAAGTCCCCCCCCTTGAAGAAATGGGAGCCCTACCTCGACGGAGGTACGGGCTCGTCGAGCCTGACCTGGCAGGGCCTGCTCGGCGTCGCCTACGCGTACAAGGCGGTCAAGGGGATGCTCGCCTACCGGCACTTGTACATCGACCAGAAGGGCGACGAGTTGATCCAGGACATGCGGTTTAGCGGCCCGTCGTTGAGCGTGACGTTGCGCTTATGATCCCCTTGCCCGAGACACAGACGCTGTCCGCACGGTGCGGGCCTGACGGCCTGCTTCTCTCCGGCGCGTCTTTCACGGGCAAGGAACCGTCACCGACCAACAGCGGGTGGAGCCGATTGGGATGTATTTAGGATGGTGGGTGTTGCATACATGAGAGCAGGCAACCGCGGGAAAGGGGGGTCGTGAAATGATCCAGGCAATGCTGAAAATGGATATAGCGCCGCAGAAGATTGATGAGGCATTGCAGATCCTGCGCTCCATCGTGGAGCGGACCAGGGCTGAAGCAGGATGCATCAGCTGCTCTGTCTATCAGGATACGGAAATCGAGCAAATTATCGTGCTTGAGGAGAAGTGGAGGAGCGACGAGGATCTGCAGCGTCATCTTCGCTCGGAAGATGTCGCGACTCTTTGATAATGTCCCCTACCAGACTCAATAGAAATGTCCCCTA
>CAYGXB010000173.1:0-6942 GCA_964353605.1 uncultured Bacteriovoracaceae bacterium | reverse complement strand
AAAGGGGTTCGGGTTGATTTTCTATTCCTATAAAATTTTTACCCTTGAAATCATTCCGCCATCTCCTGATAAAGATCATTATTCAGTTCCCTGATGAGGTTGGCGTCCATTTTCACGACCTCGCGGTCGTAGGTGATCAGGCCATTGGTTTCCCCTTCGACATCCGATATTTGGGTATAGACCGCGGCGCTCAAGCCGCTCTTGATGAGGGATTTGAGCTCTATTCCGACAACTTCCCGGTAAGCAGCGCTCAGGGCTCCGACCGATTTGAACTTCCGGTAGCCGAAGGTTGTGCCCTCCTTCCAGAAGTGCCCGGGGATGTCATGGTGCAGGCCGCCGAACTCGGACAGGACCCAGACCCGCTGGTCTCTGCGGCGGGGTGGTTTCAGCCGGCCGAGATAGCTATGCAGGCTCAGGCAGTCGCCGCCCCCCTGATCGTACCAGCCGCTGGCATGGTCCACCACGCGGGTGGGATCGGAGCCTTTGACCCATGCGGCGATGGCGTTGGCCTCGAACTGGCCCCAGGCTTCGTTGAATGGCACCCACAGGGCGATACAAGGCACATTGTACAGGGCGTCGAGCATCGCTTGGAATTCTTTGCGGTAGTTTGTGTGCGATACGGCATCCTGGCGGCCGAAACGCCACAGCAGCCACGTGTCGTTCATGCGCAGACCCAGGCTCGGAAAGATGGCGGACAAGATTGGGTTGACCTGGTAGCCGCCCGAGACCATGTCCTGCCAGACGATCAGGCCCTGCCGGTCGCAATGGTAGTACCAGCGGGCTGGTTCGACCTTGATATGCTTGCGGATCATGTTGAAGCCGAGCCGTTTGGCCAGCGCTACATCGTACGCCAAAGCGTCATCGGTGGGGGCGGTGTAAATCCCGTCCGGCCAGTACCCCTGGTCCAGCACTCCGCTTTGGAAAAGGGGCCGGTTGTTGAGGAACAGCCGGGGGATGCCGCGCCGGTCACGGCCGACGCCGAACTTACGCATGCCGAAATAGCTCTTGACGGAATCGAGCTCTCTCCCGCCCGCGCGCAGGGTCACCTTTAGATCGTAGAGGAAGGGGGACTCGGGCGACCAGAGCTGGGGATTTTTGACCTCCAGGTGGAAAACTTCGCCCGGGCGGCCTGTGCATGTGCCGATCACCATCCCCTGGTCCAGCACTGTGGCGGCAACCGCCTCGGCGCCGCTGCCGTCGACATTGATGAGCAGATCAAGCCTGTCGCGGTCGATATCCGGGGTCATTTTCATCCCGGCGATATAGGTCCGGGGGACCGCTTCGAGCCACACGGTCTGCCAGATGCCGGAAACCGGGGTATACATGATACCTCCGGGCTTCAAGGTCTGCTTGCCCTTCTCCTGCCAGGAGGTGTCGGTCGGGTCCCAAACGGCCACCACCAACTCGTTCGCCCCTTCCTTGATCAACTCGGTGATCTCGAAATCGAAGGGGTAGTAGCCGCCGGTGTGGCGCCCAACCTCGCGGCCGTTCACCGCGACCGTGGCCTCCCAGTCGACGGCCCCGAAATGCAGCAGCATCCGCTGACCCCGCCATGTCTCGGGGACCGTGAAGTATCTCCGGTACCACAGGCGGTTTTCCGGCTTGAGTGGTTGCTTTACCCCCGAAAGGGCCGATTCGATACAAAACGGCACCAGAATTCGACCAGTATACGTCTCGATTCTGGCCTGTTTACGCGGGACGACGGCATAATCCCACAGGCCGTTCAAATTGAGCCACATATCCCTTGCCATCTGGGGCCGGGGATACTCCGGCAGGACGTTCGCGGGGTCCACATCTTTCCCCCAGCGGGTCATGAGCCGGTCTGCTCCTGGTTTCCAGCCAGCATGGTCCATGTATCACCCTCCCCTCATCTATGACAACGCTGATGCAGCGTTATCAATGAAAGCTCTCCAAGTCAACATTGCAAGAGATCAGCCTGTCCATCGGCGGGGCACCTGAACCTGTTAGAAATGCCCTGCCTGTACGGAAGGATCAGAATCAAGGTGGATTCCGCAAAACGCCACGATTCAACGTATTCGGCCGGAAGTCGGTAACCGCGAACAGGACCTCCGTCTCAAGATCATTTTCCGCGACTAAGGAGAAGCCTCATCCTAAGGATTTACCGGCAGCAAGAGAATCCTTTGCGGACAAGGATAATCCGGAGACGAGGAAAATCGAAACTGGGTGAGGCCCTATAGTGTTTCCCCATTCCCGCTTCAGAAGTAATGACAAATGCCAAACCTGATACCATCAACTCCAGCTTATTTTGCCTGCTTCTGAAATGTGATCATTGTTTTAGCTTTGGCTGATTTGCCACCCAGTGTATTTGGTTGAATGGCAATGCCCTCATCAGGCATCGGCAAACTGCCTTTAAGGGGGATCATATAAGATTCGTCAAACTTGCCGGCCTTGACTTTCAATTTCTGTTCATAGAAGGCAGCCACTTTCGCGGGCGGGTCGTCTGTCAGGAAAATGTAGTACGTGGTGCCGCCACCCGCTGACATGCCTTGCGAGTTTTGAGCATCATAAGTGGAGCCCGGATACAGGGGAGCACCAAGTCTCGCCTCTGTCGGGGCTCTGCCGGTTCCGGACTTGACACTGGCATTTTTCTGCGATTCAGCGGCCTTTCCTTGTGCGTGAGCGTCAGCTATAGCGACCATGCAAAGGGAAAAGACGATCAGAAGCGCTACCAGCCAGGCTATCGATAAAAAAGGAATCTTAAATGCATTTCTGGACAAAAAATTATTCTTTTGGTCTCGCATGGATCCCCTCCTTTTTGTTTGATTGTCATTTATTTGTTAACTTTCCACAACAACAATTTTTTTACTGCCCTATGTTGCCATTTTTCAGAGCCTTGTAGCTCTGGGCCGATTTTGCTGGATAAAGCCTTAGCACAATTCAAATCGGGTGATCCGGCGTGTATCCTCTCGAGGGAAATTATGCTTTCGTTTTTGTTGAAAGCTTGGCTGGTAAGGGGGGGTGGCTGCACCAAGTTATTTTATTATCCAGGGAACAGGGGAAATGTCCAACAACCAAGGAAGAGAATCATGCGCTTGCTTGGATGCATATTTCGAGACGCTTCCGGAAACTGAGTCCTTGGAAAAAGAGCAGATGTTCGCTATACTCTATTCAGGTCTGAAAGCATCCATGGATTTGTGAAGTCAGCGTATCACAGGTACCCTATGTCGGGAGGTAAGGCCATGGATCGAAGTATGACCCGCCGAGAATTCATGCAAATGGGTGTCGCCGCAGGTACCGTTTTCGCATCAAGCAGTCTCATAGGTTTCAATGCCTTTGCCACGCTATAACTGCATCGACACCTATCCCGAGATCGGCCGGCAATTGCACCAGATGATGATCAAGTGGGAGCAGGATTTGAAAAACAACCCAAGAGGATGGATCAAACATTGATGCGCACTTCTCCTTGGCTGGAGCCCCCGGGACTGCAGCACGTTCCCCATTCTCTGTCCTCCCGGAAAACAATATGTTATGGTGCTTTCTCGGTGGAAGAGCCATAGGAGGGAATGCTAGACATATGCTCGCCTTGGGTACGGTGTTTTTCACATCCTTTGTGATCGCGCTTTCCGGCGCCATGGTGCCGGGGCCGCTCTTGACCGCCACCATCAGCGAGAGCGCGCGGCGCGGCAGCGCCACCGGTCCGCTGCTCATCCTGGGGCACGGCATCCTGGAGCTGGCGCTGGTTTTGGCCCTCCTGTTCGGGCTTGCGCCGCTCCTCAAGCAGGATGCGGTCTTCGTCGCCATCGCTCTGGCCGGCGCCGTCATCCTCGCCTGGATGGCCTGGGGCATGTTCCGCTCGCTGCCCTCCTTACGCATCGATTGGGATACCCGGCAGGTGCGCTCCGGCCATCTGGTACCCACCGGCATCCTCCTGAGCCTGTCGAACCCGTACTGGTCCATCTGGTGGGTCACCATCGGCCTGGGCTACATCTTTTACAGCCGACAGTACGGTTACGGCGGTATCGCGGCTTTTTTCCTCGGGCATATCTCCGGCGACCTGTTCTGGTATACGGCCGTCTCCGTCATCGTGGCCAAGGGGCGACGCTTCCTGACCGAACGCGTCTACCGGGGCCTGATCGGTACCTGTGCTGCCTTCCTGATGTGCTTCGCTTGCTATTTCGCCTACGTCGGCTTCCATAAGCTCGCCGGGTAATAAATTCTCAATCAAAAACTCAATCCCCCCCCCTGAAGATTCCGGGGGGATGGGGATTTGCATTTCTAATCAGCGCGACGATATCCGCGGCAGTTATCGAGGGCCTGCGCAATCTCACTGGCCACCGTCCCCGCACTGTCTCCTGCAAACTTCCCCAGGGCCTGCGCCGCCGCTTCGCCCCCGATGCGTCCGAGCGCCCAGGCGATCATGCCCTGCACCCGCTCGTCCTGATTTTCCCCGAATGCACGCACGAGATCGGGAACGTATTCGGGGTCGAGGCTGTTACCCATGGCCCGAGCCACGTTCATCTTCCAGCGCCAGAGGTCATCGGCGGACATGTAGAACATGTGCGGCCAGATCCTGGTCTCGAAGTATGGCCTGCCCATGTGCAGCAGACGGGCAAGATCGAAATCCGGGGCCTTGACCGCTACGCGTGGGTTCGGCGGCAAGGCCTGCGCCATCCAGGGCGCGTTGCGCGGGCATACGTTCTGACAGCGGTCGCAGCCATAGACGTACATTCCCAGGGGTTCCCGCAGTTCCTGTGGCGTAAGGCCTTCGCCAAAATAGGTTAAGTAGGAGATGCACAGACGCGGATCGATCCTGCCGTTCCCCTTCAGGGCCCGGGTGGGACAGGCCGCGACGCAGGCATTCCGGCACCATGCCGGGCATCCCATAGCGATGGTAGGGGCATCAGGTTCATATTCGCGATCGATCACGACAGTGACGGGAACCACCCACGAGCTCGCGCGGGCGACACGGCGGGAATAGAAGAGACAGTTCTTGCCCAAGGTGCCCAACCCGGCCCTGGTTGCCGCCAGCCGATGCGGCAGGTTGAAGGGCACCTTGGAGTCGATTCCGCTGGCCTGCAAGAAGCGGCGAAAGGCTTTGATCCTGAGCACCAGGCCGTCCTTGGTGACCCGGTCGTCATCGAGATAGCAGCGGCCGAAATGGTGTTCCAAGAGGGGCGGGAATGCCTCCCGGAAGTAGAGTTCCAGGAGCACGATGATCGTCTTCGCATTCGGCAGAACGCGCTTGGGGTCGGTGCCCTCATATAGGTTGAGGCCGCGCTCTTCTGCCCAGGCGTACTCGTCCCTGTGCGCCCCCAGGTATTCCCTGTGGGAGTCGAAGGGATCGGCGGTCGTGAAACCGATATCTTCAAAGCCCAACCTCTTGGCTTCCTCAATGATCGCCTGTTTCGTCAGCATGGCAACCCTCCTTCCTGACCATTCATACACAGTTGCATGCATATGTGTACCAGTATCCCAAGGGCCCCCTCTCTCCTGTCCTCTTTTAGGAGGAGTGACTTCGGCCATCCCTGGCCGGCCGCCCTTCGGGCACACCTGCTGTGCGTCCAATGCGCTCATCCTGCCGAATTGCGGGCAGGGATGAGGGGGGCATCTTTTGGATGCAACTTGGTATCAGTACCTTATCGCAAGCCACGTCTTGTATCAAGAGCAGCATGCCTTCAAAATGCAGGGGCTTACGTCCGCTGGATATGACAGCTCCCTTTGGCACCGGGACAGCGAGCATTCATTGCTTGTGATGGTCAGGCCATAAGGGGTATACTCCATCGTATCTTCTCCCAAAGGGGAGCGGGGATTCTGAATTTTCATGCAGCGCAAAGGAGTTAGGGGATATGAATTCCATTGAGCGGGTCAAGGCGGCCATGCGCTTTACTGGTCCCGATCGGGTGCCCGTGTGGAAGGCGGGTCTGGGGGACGTGTTTCCGATGCCCATGCTGCCGTCGAAGCTCTGGCGGCCGGGACATGCGGAGTATGAAAAGGGTCTCTTTCCCTATACGAGCGCTGATGAGATCATCAAACTCCGCTTATGGAAGTGGCACAGACCGGACTGGGCCAAGGCCCCTGCGTATAAAAACTGGCTCGCCCTGGACCGCCAAGAGGTCGATGAATGGGGCATCATCTGGAATCTCAAGGGAGGCAATACCTCCATCGGTCACCCGGGCAGGGCGGTTCTCAGCGACTGGTCGCAATGGGAGGAATACCAAAAAAGCTACGCGCCCGATCCCGATGATGCGAGCCGCTATGCGCTCTTCGTCCGGCTGAGCCGAATCTTCGGCAGAAACCGGTACCGCATGTGCATCCTCGGGAACCAGGGGCCCTTCACCACCGCAGCGGCTATCCGCGGCTTCATCCCCTTCCTGACGGATCACCGCCTCAATCCCGGGGTGTTGAAAAAACTGCTGGCGCATGTCGCGCAGTATTATGTCAAGGTGGTGAGGATGTGGGTAAAGTATGGAGACCGGCCCCATGGGTTTGTCATGTACGACGATCTGGCTGATCAGCATAGCCCGTTTATCAGCCCCCGGATGTTTCGCGAATTCTACGCAGGCGTGTACCGGCCGATCTTCGATGCGGTGCATGCCCTGGGATGCGACATGCATTTCCACTCCTGCGGCAATATCGCCCCCCTCCTTCCCACCCTCCTTGAATGGGGGGTGGACGCCCTGGAGCTCGACAGCCCTTATAATATCGGATACAGCGCCCTTCAGCCCTACCGGGGGAAAATCATGATCTGGGCCTGCATCAACATCCAGACGCTCTACACCCAGGGGACGCCCGAAGCATGCGAGCAGGAGGTCCTGAATATGATCAGGAACCTGGGTACACCCGGGGGTGGTTTCGGCGCCTATTTTTATCCGCAGCCCCACCATATCCGGGTCCCCAAGGCAAACATCCGCGCGTTCGAACGCGGGCTGAAGAAGTATGGAGATTATTCCAGGATTGTTCCTGGGCGGGATGCATAACTAT
>CAYGXB010000172.1:0-6973 GCA_964353605.1 uncultured Bacteriovoracaceae bacterium | reverse complement strand
ACAAAACCGGATGCTTCTATTTTCTCCTGAAGGAGAAACCGATCGCGACTGTAGCGATGGATGATGTCTTTTCGGCAAAGCTATGGACCTTGAGCGAGTCCCTCACCGGCTTGAGATGATATTCTGGGGCCAAGTAAAGGCATAAACTGCTGCTACCAGCAATTGACAGGCATAGGCATCACCATTATTTTAATAGAGAGCAGTTAATGGGTGTTGCACGGGCATTGAAAAGTCCGGTCATTTTCAGTATGGAGGAGGGGCGCATCATGAAAAAAATGTTATGCAGCGTGTTTATAGGAGTCTTTGTCCTCGTGGTCATCGCATGCAAGGAGGAACGAGGATCCTCGCTGGCTTCACCGGAGCAGCAGAATGCCGGTGGCATAGCGAACGCGTTCACCTATCCTGCTCCTGTAGAGTACACGCCCGATATCAGCGTGCGCACGGCACATGAGATTGCGGTGACGCGCGCAGAGCTCATCCGCTACATCTTTGCTTCCCACACGCTGCCCGATATCCAGCCCCAGGCCGAAGGTGATTGTTTGATCGTTTCCATGCAAAACGGATTCTCATCGCACATGGCGGTCTATCGACCGCTCGCACCAAACGGGGCGCTGGTGATTTACCATGATGGTCACGAAGGCTACACGGCGCGCGATGCCACCGTGATACACCGTTTTGTCGCCGAGGGTTATACGGTCTGGAGGCTGGATATGCCGCTCATCGGCGACAACCGGCAGCCTGTCGTGGTCGATCTGCCGCGTGTAGGCCCTGTGCCCATCTGGCAACACGAGCAAATGATGTATTTGGAGGATATAACCGCCGGGTCGCCGGTCCGCTACTTCCTCGATCCGGTGATCGCGGCGGTCAATCTGGCGCAGGCGAGGGGCTTTCGGGATATCTTCATGGTAGGTTTGTCCGGCGGGGGCTGGACGACGACGCTGGCCGCGGCCTTGGATACGCGCATCGTCGCCAGTTACCCGGTGGCCGGCAGCGTGCCCCTGGCTATGCGTTTTGACCGCTACCGGAAGAACTGGGGTGACTGGGAGCAGGTGATCCCTGATCTTTATCGCATCGCCAGCTACGAAGACCTGTACATCATGGGCGCTCAACAGAGATCCCAGATGCAGGTGCTCAATCAGTATGACATATGCTGTTTCAATGAGCCGCGTTATGCATTGTATGAGCAGGTTGTACAAGATGTACTGCGGTCTATAGGCGGCGAATTCCATGTGTTGTGGTCGGAGGGCGATTTCATTCACTGGGCGAATCCGGCCGCGGTAGATCGTATCCTCGACGATATGCGCCTGCGGCGTGAGGCGAGATAAGCATGCTCTTAAGATTGTAGAGGAGCACAGAGAAAACTAAGCTGGGAGGTATGACATGGCGAGAATCTTTAAGATAGTCGTCTTTCTGTTCGCTGCTTCTGTATGGACAACCCATCCGGGTTTTGCCGCGGAGCAGGACCGGCAGGGGTGCAAGGACCATCCGCTCTTTACACGCATGCCCGATTACTACATCCGGGACTGCAAGGAATGGCAGTTCGATTCCTCTGTTTTCGAGGTTTTTCGGAACGGGAAATGGGAGAAGGTCCTGGTCGAAGGGCATAAATACGAGCTCCACTACTGGCTCAAGCAAGGGGCGAACTCCCCCGGGCAACTGATGGTCGTGCGCAACCATACCAACGCCATCCAGTCCATCGACGGCACCGTCCTGGGAGAGAAGCGCGGCGTAGCCATCATGAAGGTGGCCAAGGATGGTAAAGAAACCTGGGCCAAGGTTGCTACCGGCAGCGCCGGTAAGATGATTGATATCACCATCGTCGAGAAGCAAGCCATGCAACAGGAAGTAACCGCCGATGCCAAATCCATGGCCCAAGACATCGGCGCCACGGGCAAGGCCATCCTCTACGGGATCTACTTCGATTTCAACAAATCCGAGGTGAAACCCGAGTCGGATCCGACCCTCAAAGAGATCGCCAGACTGCTTTCGGCTAATCCAAAGCTGAAACTCTACGTGGTCGGTCACACGGACAACATAGGCGAATTCAGTTACAACATGAAGCTCTCCCAGACGCGGGCCGAAGCGGTGGTGAAGTCCCTCACCAGTAAGTATGGATCTGATGGAGCGCGGCTGAAACCGTATGGTGTGAGCTCGCTGGCCCCGGTGGCATCCAACCGGACCGAGGAAGGCCAGGCTAAGAACCGGCGCGTGGAACTGGTCGAGCAGTAGGAAAATGGGTGCACGGGTATCACTCCCGAGCAGTAATACCAAGCATTCGACCAGCAGCCAAATAGTTTGTGAAAGAAACTTTGAATATATGACACCCTCATCTCAGAGGAAGAGGGCTCGGGAGAGGGGGGTCGAAGATGAGGTTTCTTAAGAGTTGCAGCCAAAAAGCTCACACCCGCCATCTGTTTGAATCTTCAAGGGTGGTCGGGGGAATTGAGCTTTTGCTTTTGCCTTAGATTTTTGCCTTTCGCAGCCGCAGGGCGTTCGGGATGACCGAGACCGAACTGAAGCTCATGGCCGCCGCGGCGATCATAGGGCTCAGGAGGATCCCGAAGACCGGATAGAGGACCCCGGCCGCGATCGGCACACCCAGCGCATTGTAGACAAAGGCGAAGAACAGGTTCTGCTTGATGTTGCGCATGGTGGCCTTGGAGAGCATCCGTGCGCGCACGATGCCTCTAAGGTCGCCCTTGACGAGGGTGACTCCCGCGCTCTGCATGGCCACATCCGTGCCGGTACCCATGGCGATGCCCACCTGGGCCTGGGAGAGGGCAGGGGCATCATTGACGCCGTCGCCCGCCATGGCCACGAATCTGCCTCCGGCCTGCAGGCGTTTGATTGCCTCGGCCTTCTGCGCCGGCAGGACCTCGGCCATGACCTCGTCGATGCCGAGCCTGGCTGCCACGGCCGCGGCAGTCGCGCGATTATCGCCGGTCAGCATGACGACCCGCACCCCGTCCTGGTGGAGTCGATTGATGGCGGCATAGGTGGTCTCCTTGATGGGATCGGAAACACCTAAAATTCCGGCGATCCTGCCGTCTACAGCGACGAACATGGCCGTCTGCCCACCTGAATCTTTAACCTTGGATGCCATCTCGCTGGAGTCAATGCCATGTTCATCGAGCAAGGCCTTATTCCCCAGGAGCACGGCATGCCCAGCCACCTTCCCGGAGACCCCCTTGCCGGGCAGGGACACGAATTCCCCGGCGAAGCCGAGGATAACCCCTCTCTGCGTTGCTCCTGCGGTGATGGCTGCCGCCAGCGGGTGCTCGCTCCCCTTCTCGAGGCTGCCAGCCAGGAAGAGGAGATCCTTTTCGCGCATGCCTTCGGCTAGGATGACCGTGCTCAGTTTCGGTTTGCCCTCGGTCAGGGTGCCGGTCTTATCCACGACGAGGGTGTCCACCTTCTGGAGTGTCTCGATGGCCTCAGCGTCCCGGAAGAGGACGCCTAAGGTCGCTCCCTTGCCGGTCGCCACCATGATCGACATGGGGGTAGCTAGCCCGAGGGCGCAGGGGCAGGCGATGATGAGGACCGATATGGCGGCCACGAGGGCCGAGGCGAGGCGCGGTTCTGGTCCGACGATCATCCAGACGATGAAGGCAATGACGGCCGCGGCGATCACCGCCGGGACAAAGAAGCCCGATACCACGTCCGCCAGGTGCTGGATGGGGGCGCGGCTGCGTTGCGCTTCCACGACCATCTGCACGATCTGGGCGAGCATGGTCTCAGAGCCGACCCGCTCGGCCCGCATGACGAGGGTCCCGGTCCCATTCAAGGTGGCGCCGATGACCCTTTCCCCGGCGGTCTTCGCCACCGGGATTGGCTCGCCGGTTATCATCGATTCGTCCACTGTGCTCGACCCCTCGACAACGACACCGTCCACCGGGATCTTCTCTCCCGGCCTTACCCGCAGGTGTTCTCCCACCCGCACCATATCGAGGGGAATGTCTTCATCCACGCCATTTTCTCTAACCCGCCGGGCCGTCTTCGGAGTAAGGCCGAGCAGGGCCTTGATGGCCGCCCCCGTCCGGCTGCGGGCCCTGAGCTCGAGCACCTGACCGAGGAGCACCAAGGTGACGATCACGGCTGCGGCCTCGAAGTAGACGTGCAGGGTAGAGTTATCACGGCGCAGCGATAAGGGAAAGATGCCGGGGATAAGGACGGCCGTGACGCTGTAGAGGTATGCCACGGCGACGCCGAGCCCGATCAGGGTGAACATGTTCAGGCTTCGGTTGACGAGCGATTGCCAGGCGCGCACGAAGAAAGGCCACCCGGCCCAGAGCACGACGGGGGTCGCAAGGATGAGCTCCAGCCAGCCATATGTTCTGGCGGAAGCGAACCGTTCGAATATATTCCCGGGGAAGAGGTCGCGCATGGCGATGACGACAAGCGGGGTTGTTATGATGAGCCCAAAGAGGAAGCGCTTTTTCATGTCGCTATATTCCGGGTTTTCCTCTGCGAATGCCGCGACGGTTTTCGGCTCAAGGGCCATACCGCAGAGCGGGCAGATCCCGGGGCTGTCCCTGACGATCTCCGGGTGCATGGGGCACGTCCATTCCGTGCGGTGCGGAGCGACCACCAGGAGCATCGGTTCGAGCGCCATGCCGCACTTGGGACAGGAACCCGGTTTGTCCCGGAGCACTTCCGGGTCCATGGGGCAGGTATACTTTCCGCAGGCGGAGTCTTTTGAAACCTCCTCCGGCAACGATATCTCGAGCGGTAGAAGCGCTTCTCCCTGGATATACCTTTCCGGATCGGCCTTGAATTTTGCGAGGCAGTGCGGGCTGCAGAAGTAATAGGGTTTGCCCTGGTATGCAAATTTCAGGTAGGCCTTTTCATCCTCGGTGGTCATGCCGCAGACCGGGTCGCGGTAGAGAATCTTTTGAGAGGCACTTTCTTGGCAGCAGGAATTATGGTTTTTCATTTCCCTCTCCATCGCCTCACTCCCTTTTGCTCTACACTATTCCTTCGCGCTCATTCCGGCAAGACTTGCTGGAAAAGAGGGCATCATTCTTTATTTATAGGATTTCCGCCACCGATAGCAAGGGAGCATCGCAAGCCCACTGTGATGATCAATTTCAGAGAAATTTATTCCCGACGAACCCCCCCCTTTGAATCTTTAGAAGGCCAGCCATTCATATGGCAAGCTACTAGAAAGACAAAGGAAGACCACGGGTGCATCCCCTGTCGTTTTCCGGCAAAATTGTGATTTAGGCCATCCCTGGCCTTCACCCTTTGGGTAGCCTTGGGCTGTCCAATTTTGTTGTCCGGCAAAATTGTGAGGTTTGTCATTTCCGGAAGTACATCATAAGCGCGTTCGGCCGGCCGACAAAGCAGAGATGGGTGAAGCCGTAGGTCTCGATGATCTCCACCGCAGTCCTGGCCTGGGCCTCCATGGGGCCGAAGTCCAGGAGCGGCAATGGTCCGTCAACCACCATCCAACTGCCATCGAGATTGACCGCGGTTACATTTGCAGGGTTGAAGGCGGTGGCGTCCTCGTCGGGAAAGGGCCCTTGTGGAGCCTGTCCATGCACCGAGAAATACATCATGGCTGCAGGGGGGCGTCCCACGAAGCACTGCTTGTCCAGTTTGTAGTACCTTATGATCTCAGTCGCGCGTTTTGCCACGTCGCTCCTGGACCAGCAGTCGAGTAGCGTCTGGGTGCCGGAGACCACCAGCCAGCGTCTGTCCGCGTATGCTACCTCGACTCTGGCCGGGTCAAAGGGCAAACAATCCTCGGTGAGCTTCTCGGCCGCCACTTCGGAGAATTTCCCGTCATAGCCATTTAGGCAATAGTAGCCTGTCAGGCCATGCGCGTTTTGGGCGCTGGCAAGGGCTGTTCCCATGGGCATGCCGTCCTGAAGCACGTTTTTCCAGAAGTCGGCGGCTAGATTATCCGCTTTACCGATGGGAAGGAACTGGTTTCCGGCGATATAGGTCCGCGGATGGTGCCGCATGATGGCGTTCTTCAAATCAAAGGGACTGGCGCAGGTGTTGCTGGCGGTGAGCATGATAACGGCATCATAGATCCCGCTGAAGGTCGTTGCCGAGTTGAAATCGCTGAACCAGATCGGCTCGTCGTTCCACTGCATGATGCACGTCGGATTGCCGTGGCTGATGTTGTTCCACGCCAGCAGGCGGGTGCCTTGCATGAGCGCATCCATGAGCGCGGCCTTGGTGCTCTCGGAGCCGATTTTCTTCTCGGCCAGACCGAAGGCGCTCGTAAAGGTGGTGTGGATGTTGTTCGTGGAGGAGACGGCGCTTGGGAATTCAATACAGGGGGTGTTGGCCAAGGCCAGAGGCCCGGCCCCCTGCGGCAGGGGAATCCTGGGATTGGCAATCAGATCCCGTTTCACCTGGATCGTAACCGGGCCCGGAGGACAGGGCATTCTGAGTGGTTCCACCCGCGGCACATAATCATCGACCTTATTCCTGAGGGTAGACGTGGGGCCTTGAACGTCGTACTCCAGGCGTGAGATCCGTGCGGTATAGGTGTCCTTGGCCCGAAAAACTACCAGGGCCTCTGCCAGTATCTTGTTGCCCTGCCTGCAGCGCACGGTGACCCTGGGCAGCACGGAGATGCTCGAGTTCACGGTGTTCGCAAAGTTCTGGTTGATCAGCTGCTTCGTAGCATTGTTGAGCTGTTCCCTTTCATGGGCCTTAAGGATTATCCTGCTCGGGGCGAACTCTATGTTCTGGATGACGGGATTCTTCTGCACTTTTGGATGGCTGGCCAGGGGCTTGGCCTCACCCCTTGGGAACTCTGCGGCCCACCCAGGGGACACGAGACAAAAAACCAGGATAAAGCTCAAAATTGCCGAACGGATTGTACGCATGCAGCATCACCTCATCCGTCATGTCATCTTACAAAAGATGGGAGAGATGTGTCCATACAATAAAATCTGAAGCCCCTTGATACCCTTGATAGTACCTGTTGCTGAAGATCCGCTGTTGAAGACCGCTC